>JAYTRB010000128.1:0-8177 GCA_043746425.1 Planctomycetia bacterium | reverse complement strand
GTAATGAGCGCCACGAATGATTTTTCTGAGAACAACTGCGGCAGCTCCTCGGGGGTCAGGAAGAAAATGCCGCCGGCCAGTTTGAAGCGGCGGTCGATCTCAAGCAGAATTTTCCGAATCACGGCATAGCCTTGCAGCAAATAGTGCTTGGCCGATTCGCGCAGCCGAAGAAATTCGCAGGCTGCGCGAAATTCAGGTTCGAGCCGGTCGAGTTGGCGGCGATGTTGGGGATGGACTGAGACGAGTTCTGCCCAGCGTTCGTCTGAAGAGCGTGCCGGAAAACCGCCCGGCTGCGGGAGGAGCGCAGGGTGGCTGACGGGGGCTGACGCTGCTGCTGACGGCAAGCCGGTCGGATCTTCTGACCAGCGTGGCTGAGCGAGTTCCATTTCGTGCGGTCCGCGATGTCCGAATCGCGTAAGAAACGCATCGCGCGTGAGGCGCCCGGCGGCAAGTGCCCCGACCGCGCCGGCCAGATCGGTTTCGGGGTCGGGACGCACCCCGGTCAATAGCTCGCGGACGAGAACGGCGGCATGTTCACTGCCGACGATCGGCTGAAGACCCTGTTCGACGTTCGTCATGGCCCCGGCGGCGAACATCGACGGCCGCAACGCGACGCGCGCAAATTCAACCAGTGTCCGTTTCCACCAGATCTGTGATTCCATCAATAATTCAATCGTCTCAAGCTGGGTAAGGTTTACGTCGAGCGCTTCAGCCACTTCGGCGGCGAGTTCAGGAAAGACTCGCTCGCGCAGCTCAGCAGCCAGAGTGTGCATCTGCTGGCGCATCCGCCGATGGGCACGAAACATTCGATAGATGATCAGCGGAAGATTCAGCCAGGTGCGCGCCGTCGCCAGAGCCGGGTTGACCGTGGGCTGCGGATAGAAAGAGGCCGATGGATTCTGTTTTAGGGCCGCGAAGTCATAGCCATAGGGAAAATCGCGAAAGTAGAGTTTTGGTTCGCGACTCAGGTTGATGTACGGACGTCCACAAATCAAGTCGATGAAGCCATCTTCGTCAAGTTCGGGAGCCGGATCATACCCCAGATCGCGGAACATCAGTCCGTATCCGCCCTGACCCGACATGAAGCGGCGGATAATACCCCAGGTCATCGGGGTGGGCTGCGGCAGCACCTCAGAGAGGTTGTACCGCGCCCACACAGTTCCCGTGGGGGCGACCCGCGATCGCAGGCGCGTCACTTCGGCGCGGCGCATTTCCTCTTTCTCGAACGCGCCTGCCGTCGTGACCGGCCGGGCCTGCAGCAACCACACCCGGCCGTCGCAAAAAGCCCATTCAATATCGCGCGGCGCGCCATAGAATTGCTCGACGCGAAGCCCCAATTCGGCCAATTGCCGCAGTTGATCGTGATTGAGACACGGCTGCGATTGCAAAGGGGTCTCGACGGCACGAATGCCCTCAGTTGTCTGGCAAATGGCTTTGAGGCTGATCTCTTCTCGGGTGACTGCCAGCGTCTTGCGGTCAATGTGAAACCGGTCGGGAGTGATGCGTCCCGAAACGACGAGTTCACCGAGGCCCCAGGCGCCCTCGGCCAGCATCAGCTTCCCTTCCCGATCGAGAGGGTCGTGTGTGAAAAGCACGCCGGCGACATCGGCGGGAATCAACCGTTGCACAACGACCGCCATCGACGCGCCATCGCACGACAGGCCTTGATGCGCACGGTACGCCTGCGCCCGGGGCGAATTCCATGACTTGAAGCAGCGGTCGACCGCATCGAGAAGCGGCTGCTTTCCCTCGACCCCCAGAATTGTTTCCTGCTGACCGGCAAAACTGTGTTCGATTCCATCTTCTGCCGCCGCTGAAGACCGCACGGCAACCAGCCCCTTTCCCAGGCGCTCATACGCTTCGAGAATTTCTGCCTGGCGCTCGTGCCCAACCTGCGCTCCCTGGATGATGCAATACCCGTCGGGAACCGGCAGCCCCGCACGAAGCAGCAAGCCCAGGTTCAAGCCCTTTCCACCGACATGCGGCAAATCGCCGGGCTCGATATCGGAGAAAGGGCGTACGAGAAACATCGAGCGGCCTGGCAAAGAGTGGCGGATGAGGACTGAGGTTCACGACTCACGGTGTTTTGTACCCGCGGCCCGCAGCCCCGGGGCCTGGGGCTTGCGTTCTCCGATGCAGTAGAGTTTGCCCCCCGCAGCGACGTAAATGCGGCCGGCAGCGAGCGTGGGGCTGGAATAAGCATCTTCGTCAGGAACATCGAGCGTCAACCGCCAGGCCTCGCTACCATCCTGAGCGTTCAGGCACGCCAGCAGTCCTGAAAGGGTCAGCACGTACACATTACCCCCCGCGACGATCGGAGAGGCAACGATCGGGGTGCCCAGATCGACATTCCACAACACGGCCCCCCTGTCTTGTGACAGGCAAAGACAGCGACCATCGCGCGAACAGCCGACGACGCCTTCGCCGGAAATGGCCGGGGTCGCCAGCACACTGCCTGTCAACGCGTGCTGCCAGACCTGCTTACCGGTTGCAGCATCAAGACACAATACGGCCCCGGCGGGTTGCTCGGCATCGAAGTCGAATTTGCCGTTTCCGAGGCCGAAGAACACCCTTCCCGCGGCATAGGCCGGTGACGCGGGAAGCGGCATCGAACCCGCGACGCGCCACAATTCGCGCCCCGTCTGAGCATCGATGGCCAGCGCGCAAAACTCTTTGTAGACATCTCCCGTTACCGAACCGACGAACAGTTTGCCATCGACCACGAGACAAGAGGCGTCGACATGAACGTGGGGGAACTGCCAGACCTGCTGTGGAATCTGCGCTTCATCGCTCGCGGATCCCAAAGCACCGGCATCGAGACAGATGATGCCATCGTCGCCGGCGCCAAAGTAGATACGCGTTCCGACAATGCAGGGGCTGGATTCCACATGACTGTTTGTGGGGAATGTCCACAAGGCCCGATCGGCCTGACGGGCGTCAAGACAAAAGAGCCGGCAACCCTGGTCCTGGTGGTACCCTTCTCCGAAATAGACACGCCCGGCAGAAACAGTCGGAGACGAGAAGACCGGTTTCAGCGATCCCTCGGCGGTAAAGCGCCACACACGCCGCCCCGGCTCAAGCAGATTCTCTGCCGAGGAACGGCCATCGCCCGCATTTACACAGTAAACCGCCCCCTCTGTCTGGCTTTGAAGTTCGTACAGAGCGCCTATGTAAACCTGATCGTCGACCACCGCCGGCGACGAGTGCATGCGAATCCGTCCTTTGCGTTCTTTCGGATCGTAGATCCACACCACGGCCGGTTCGTGCGGCCCCAAGTCATCGGCAGAAACGCTTCCGGCGCGCGCGGGGGCGCCGCGAAACATGGGCCATTCCGCCGTGACGACTCGGGCGATTTGATTATCCTGCGAGGCATTGACGTGCAACCCCAGGCCAGCACCCGCCACAACCAGCCCCCACAATAGAACCAGTTCGGTCGTGAACGTGCCGCGCCGGGCGATGGAGTGGGCCAAGACGCTCGCGCAGTGAGCGCGAAACCATAAGTGAACAGACGCCGCGCAGGCGGCGACGGTCAGGACAAACATCTGATCGAAGGGAGACCCGCCGGTGAAGAATTGAAATGCGGCCCAAGCCAGGCCCGTCAGCAAAAGTGCTCCGACAGCCATGTATTCAACGGGGGCGGGACGACGATCAAAAGCAGTCGCTCCGGCCGGTTGTCGCCAGTGATCGCGCCATGCCAGCAGCGCCCCGACGAGGGCAATAGCAACCATAGCGCCCCACAGAACGTCGTCGGCCAGCCAGCGGGGGCGCACGGAAACAAACCAGCGAACGACGATCCAATGAATGGTCAGCAGCGACGACTGGGTCATCAAGACTGAAACGGCGATTCTGTACCGCCGCCATTGATCGCGCAACAGCCCGGGAAACAGAAGCTGCAACAACGCCGCCAGCGGCGCCAGAAAGGGGAGCGTGACGACGCCGACAGCGGGCCAGAAAAGAGGATTCAGGTCGCCCCCTGGGAAGTAAAAGCCCGAGACAACAAGTTCGGGATTCATGGCGACCGTGGGGAAGTCGTGTCGCGGCACGCTGCTTTCGGCGGCGTTCGCGCGGCATGCCCCAAGAGAGATATGGCCCGGCCCTTCTCTGGTCGCCGATTGCTCTTTCTTGCTTTCGGGTTTTGCTTTTTCTTCGTCATTCGCCGCGGGAACCTCAGGCCCCCAGCCGGGCGGCTCTTTGGGATTGGGCTTCGGCGGTTTCTGCTTGCCGGAAACCGCATCGGTGACGACCGCGATCAGGTCGTCGGTCGTTCCGGTATACGTTCGGCGAAGGTAGATTTCGCAATGCGTAAACGCCCATCGAACACGCTGCCGATCATCGCTTCGAGTACCGATCAACTGGAACCACGTTCCGTCGGCATATCCGAGCGCCTGCAGGCGCTCCTCCTGGTTGACGACGAACAGGACGACCTTACGTTTCGGCGCAATGCGCTTCAGGAACTGCGGGGTGTGTTTCTCCTTGTCTCCCGCGAGATTAATGGGGAGTCGGCGGTGTGTCGCCTTACCCTGAAGGTTTTTGTCCCAGACGATGATGGCCGAAGGCTTTTCGACGTCAATGCTGTCAAAGTGGGCCACGAACACCTCGTCGGAGTCGTCGATAATTGTGGCCAGGGGCGTCAGGCGTTCAATCAATGCATACGCCGGAGGCGGCCAGCAGACAAAACCAGCGACCCCCGCCGCAATGAGCGCAGCCAGACGTCGACCGAGACATTTCGAAGCCAGCGCCCAAAGCACACATGCTGCTTTCGAGCCGCCGACATGCGGCGCGCCCCGAAGGCGCGCACCGCAAATTCGCCCCATACGCATGGTTTCCTCCGATATGCCTGCACTCAACCCGTCGTGCCGAACCCAGTAGCATTTGACACTTGAATGGCGTTCGTTACGGAAAGGATCGCACGCCGAGTCGGTTCTGGAATAATAGGCTACTTTCGGCGACATAAATTATCGACCCCGCCCATGCCGCGGGTTGCGAACGAACAGCGGCGCGCCTGCGCACGATTTCCAATCGCATTTTTCCAGCGGGTTGTCTACACTTGGAACGTGCGGGCACAACTCTCTGACGGCCCCGCGGAAAGTCGGGGACTGTCTCCGATTTCGACACGCTGCTAAGATTAAGGGAGTGTTGTCTGTCCTGCGATCCATTGAGGAGGAACAGTGCTTCAGTTCGATTTTGATGAGAGTCTGGGATATTGGATTTGCAGCACATCGCACGCATTTCGCCGGTCGCTGAACGCCGAGCTGATTAAAGAGGGAATAACTTATCGGCAATGGGAAGTGCTGGCGCGCATTGCCCTGCGGGGCGAGTTGTCTCAAACTGAATTGGCCGACTGCCTGGGGATCGAGGCCCCGACGCTGGTCGGAATTCTCGATCGCATGGAACGGGACGGCTGGCTTGACCGGTACAGTTGTCCCAACGACCGCCGCAAGAAACGGATTCGCGCGACCGACAAGGCAGACGCCGTCTGGGCGCGAATGGTCGACTGTGCGCACCGCGTTCGAGCCCAGGCCCGCGAGGGATTATCGCAAGACGAGCTCGACCAACTGCGTTCGATTTGCGCGCGCATCAGAACGAATCTCGAAGAACCGCTTCCCGCAGCCGCCACGGCAACGTCGGCGGCGGGAAGCGACAGCATTCAGTGAGTGGCGGCGCGCGCTGCCTTAAAGCGACTCGCTGCGAGAGAATCTGTTTGAATCATGCCGTATCCACCAATCAGCCTGCCTAGACTGCGCCACCATGCCTTCGAACGAACCCATCGTCCGCGTACTGGGAATCCATAAGTATTTCACCCGCGGCGCCGAACGCGTCGATGTGCTGCAGGACTTGAGCCTGGACGTTCCCCAGGGAGAGTTTCTGGCGCTGATGGGGCCCAGCGGCTCTGGGAAAACGACGCTTCTCAACCTGATCGCCGGACTCGATACACCCAGCACGGGCGAAGTGTGGGTGGGCGAGCAGCTGATTTCGTCAATGTCTGAAGCGCAGCTCGCACGCTGGCGGACGCGCAACGTGGGTTTCATTTTTCAGTTCTATCACCTATTGCCGGTGCTAACCGCCTACGAGAACGTCGAATTACCGCTGTTGCTCTTGCCACTTTCGGGAGCCAAACGCCGCGCCCAGGTGATGACAGCCCTGGAGCTTGTCGGGTTGACCGATCGCGTGCATCATCGCCCCGGCCAGCTTTCTGGCGGACAGCAGCAACGCGTGGGAATCGCGCGGGCGATCGTTACCGACCCCGCGCTGATCGTCGCTGACGAACCGACCGGAGACCTGGACGCTCGCTCGGCTGAAGAGATTCTGAATCTACTGGGAGAGCTGCAGCGGAGCCTGGAGAAAACCATCATCATGGTGACGCATGACCCGCGGGCCGCCGATCGAGCCCTTCGCATTCTGCACCTCGATAAAGGGCGGCTCGTCGAACAGACGACGCGACAGCTTGAGCGGGCCTGAACAACCTCCCACGAACGAGTCACAAACATGCTGGAAATACTGACGACCCTGGCGAAATACGGACTCATCATTTTCAAGAACGTCCGCCGGAACCTGCTGCGGACTGTTCTCACCAGCCTGGGGACGATGGTGCTGGTGCTGGTAATCACACTGATCTGGTCGGTCTTGCACTTTCTCGACAACGCCATGGCCGAAAAGGCCAATAACTTCAAAGTCATTGTCACCGAGCGCTGGCAGATTCCCAGCCGGATGCCCTTCGCCTATGCCGACTCACTCTCGGATGCCGCGGCGAGAGAGCCGGGCGACCTGCACCCCAGGGATGCGTGCACGTGGCAGTTCTATGGGGGCACCATCGACCCCAAAAACCGCACGCGCGAGAATTCGCTGTTTTTCATCTGCCTGCAGCCCGACAAGATTCCCACCATGGTCGACGAACTTGAAGACTTGAAGGGGGCCCGGATGGAGCAACTGCAACAGATCGTCAGAAAAATAGAAGAGCAGCGCAACGGAGTGATGGTTGGCAGCGGGATTCTCAAACGGCTCGGCAAAAAAGTGGGTGAGCGGATGAAAATCACCAGCTTCAACTACAAAGACATCGACCTCGAAGTCGACATTGTAGGATCGCCTCCCGAAGGTACGCGGCATGACATGAGCTGCTTCATGAATCGCGACTATCTCAACATGGCGTTTGAAGACTACAAGGCCCGCAACAAGGGGAAATCGCATCCGCTGGCAGACAAGACGCTGGGGCTGGTCTGGCTGCGGGTCGATTCGAGGGCCGATTTTGAACGGGTCGCCGCCCAGATCATGAGCTCGCCGGAATACGCCAACCCGGCCGTCAAATGCGAGTCGGCGTCTTCGGCCATCTCGGCGTTCCTCGAATCAATGCAAGACATCTTCTGGGGCATGCGCTGGCTGCTGGCGCCAGCTGTACTCGTCACGCTGTCGCTGGTTATCGCCAATGCCATCAGCATTTCGGTGCGCGAACGACGGATGGAAATTGCAGTTCTCAAAGTTCTGGGGTTTCGTCCCGGGCATGTCCTGGGGCTGATCCTGGGCGAGGCTGTACTGATCGGCGCCGTATCGGGGCTGATCAGCGCGGGCGGAGCGCACCTACTGGTCAATAATGTCTTCGGAGGGATCAATTTTCCGATCGCCTTCTTTTCGAAGTTTTTTATTCCGGTCGACGCCGTCTGGTGGGGCCTTTCGATCGGCTCATTGACGGCGTTCGCAGGCGCGATCATCCCGGCCTGGTCGGCCCGCTCGGTCAAAGTGGCTGACGTGTTCGCCAAAGTGGCCTAGTTTTTCAGGAAACATGACGATGGCAAATGCTTTCGCCCGCGGTTTTGATCGCCTGGTGCAGATTCTGTTCTTCTCGGGGAGAACCGAGTTGGCGATGGTTCTCGCGGCCGCGCTGGGCTTTATCGTCATACTGCTGTTTGTCGGCAAGGTGCCCGTCAGTTACAACGTTCGAAATCTGATGGTGCGCTGGAAGACGACCGTCATGACCGGTCTGGCCTTCACGCTGGTTGTGTCGCTGATGACAGTGATGCTGGCGTTCGTCAATGGCATGTACCAGCTGACCGAAAAGAGCGGCCAGCCGGGGAACGTAATCGTGCTCGCCGATGGCGCCACCGACGAAAGTTTCAGCACGCTTTCGTTCGTCGACTCGTCAGACATCGAACAGCAGCCGGGGGTGCTCCGCAACGAAAGCGGCG
>JAYTRB010000127.1:0-1650 GCA_043746425.1 Planctomycetia bacterium | reverse complement strand
ACTCGTTATCGCACGGCCAGCCGGGTGTGGGAGGCGATCGAGCAGATTCTGACCGAACGCGATGTGAAGCGGCTGGTTCAAGTGCAGGTCAAATCCTGCGAGCACGAGAAGTACCGTCAGGCGTCACGTGGCCGTCCCACTTCTCGAACGCGGTACGTCCGCGACGTGAGCTGCCGCTTTGAACTGAGTTGTACGGTGGACCAGACGGCGATCGAGCACGATCGGCGTTTGTGGGGACACTCCGATGTTTCGACGACGCAGCGGTAAAAGTCATGTCGACGATCCGGAGTTGGCCAACGCCACAGATCAGATACAATAGCCTGATGTTCACAGCTCACGCCGACAGCCGCCTGCGGTAAACTGATCGCACGACGACCCCAGAAAACGCCAAAAGACCCGCGACCATCGATTTAGCAGCCCTCCCTGGACGCAGGGCTTGCGAAGCTGCGTGAAATCGTTTCTTCGGCACGCCGCATCGGGTAGAATTCCGACATGAGTGAAGAAATGACTCCCATATTCCAGCCGACTTGCCCCATGTGCGGCACCGTGATCGAGGCGATCGCCGGCGACTGCCCGGCCTGTGGCGAATCTCTGAAAACCACTGCTCATGGATTCGACGGCGAGTCGGCGGAGAGCGCCTCCGTCCAGGAGCTCAGGGTTTTTGTCGGCCGACGAGCGGATTATTATCTTGGGAAATGGCGCGAGGCTCTGGCCGGAACTGGTACTGGGACAGGCTTTAACCTCGCGGCGTTTTTCCTGTCCGGGATATGGCTGCCGTACCGAAAGATGTATGCCATCGCATTTCTATTGTACGGCGCCTTGATTGTCGAATCGATCGCCGAAGAACTCGTGTTCGTGGGGCTTCTCGGCCACCTCGAAGTGCCAGCCGGCATTGATCGGCTGGGCTCTTTCGTCGCCGCTGCTGTCTGCGGGGCCTACGGCAATCGCTGGTATTTGTCTCGCGCGCGGCGTGAAATCGCCAGGTTGCGAGACGAAGGACGTCACCAGGATGAACATCTGCAGATCCTGTCGAGGCGGGGAGGAACCAGTCTCGCAGGGGCTATCGGCGTTTTCACTTTGTTTATCGCCGCCATGATAGCCGGGGTCATTGTCTTGTCAATAATTACCGGCGACGGTTGAGAGTTGCGACTTCTTCAGGCGCGCGCTCGTAGCGCATGACGGGGGTTCACTTTCCCATCCGCCCGCGGTAAACTGCGAAGATGTCCACCCTTCCAGAATCCATCGATCCTGACCGCCGCCGGTTCTCGATCCGGTTGCCGCGGCTGCTGTGGATCGGATTAGCGACGGTCGTCTTGAGCGTCGCAGCATGTGGGTTGTCGATCGGTGTGCCGATTTACAGGCAGCGTGTCGCGGTTCAGGAAATTGAGCGACGGGGCGGGGAGGTCCTTACGCGCAAGAACGGGCAGGATTGGATGCGGCCGTGGCTGGGTGATGATCGGATGCGGACGTTCGAGAGCGTCGAAGCGGTCAAGCTCGAAGGCTCGCAGGTCACCGACGCGGATTTGGACCACATCCAGTGGCTGACGCGCCTCGAAGTACTTTCTCTGCGCGGTACGAATGTGAGCGATCAAGGGGTGGAGCGTTTAATTCGACTGCGGAATCTGAAACACCTCACCCTTGATGGCACGC
>JAYTRB010000126.1:0-5282 GCA_043746425.1 Planctomycetia bacterium | reverse complement strand
TCCGACAAACCCGATCTGCGCTATGGCATGGAACTGGTGGACATCAGCGACATCGCCGGCAATTGTGGATTCGGCGTGTTCAAGAATGCCGTGGCGGGTGGGGGGCGTGTCCGCGGACTGAACGCCGCCGGTGCGGCGGCGAAATACAGCCGCAAGCAGATTGACGAGCTGACGGTCTTCGTCGGCGATTTCAAGGCCAGGGGGCTCGCCTTCTTCCGCGTGACAGAGACGGGGCTCGATTCGCCGATCGCCAAGTTTTTTGAACCGGCTCACCAGCAGGCGATCATCGAGCGTTTCGCAGCCAAAGCCGGCGACCTCATCTTTGTTGTCGCCGACAAGCCCTCGGTGACATCGGCTGCACTGGGCGCCCTGCGCGCCCGTTTGGGAAAAGAACTGAACCTATTTGAGCCGACGCAGATGCACTTCGCCTGGATCCTCGATTTTCCGCTCTTTTCGTGGAACGAAGAGGATCAGCGGTGGGACGCAGAACATCATCCCTTCTGCAGCCCGGTTGCTGAGGACGTTCCCTTCTTCGAGACCGACCCTGGCAAGATCCGGGCAACGTCGTACGACATGGTCATTAACGGCTACGAAGGGGCCAGTGGCAGCGTGCGTATTCACGACCCGGCCGTGCAGCAGAAGGTCTTCGATTTACTGGGCATTCCCCCGGAAGAGGCCGAGCAGCGGTTTTCGTTCCTGCTCGAAGCCCTGCGTTACGGGGCGCCGCCGCATGCCGGAATCGCCCTCGGCCTCGACCGCTGGGTAATGCTCTTCACGGGCTGCGACAACATTCGCGACGTGATTGCGTTTCCCAAAACGCAAAAGGCTGCCGATTTGCTGTCAGGGGCGCCTTCGTCGGTCGACGACAAGCAGCTCCGCGAATTGAGCATCCGGGTCGATCTGCCCAAATAATCGTCGAAAGCGCTGCCTAAATCCTGGACGGCGACCGCACCCCCAGCTCATGAACCATCTTCACGAGCGCCTTGACCTGATCTGGATTCACCTCCGGAAAGACCCCGTGTCCCAGGTTGAAGATGTGCCCGGCCCGACCGTCTGCCTGCGACAGCACGTCGGCGATGCGTTTGCCCAAGAGGGCGCGATCGGCCAGCAGCGTCACCGGGTCAAGATTCCCCTGCACGGCCCGATCGTGCCCCACCGACTGCCAACCGGCCTTGAGCTCGATGCGCCAATCAAGGCCGATCACGTCGCCTCCCGCCTCGCGGCACAGCGGCAGCAGCGCGGGATTGCCCGTAAGAAAATTGATGACCGGAACGTCCCCCTTTAACCCTCGAATCACCGCTTGGGTATGCGGCAAGACATATTCCCTATAATCGTGCGGAGATAAACATCCCGCCCAGCTGTCGAAAAGCTGCACTGCCTGGCAACCCGCGTCGATCTGGGCTTGCAGATAACGTACCAGCGTCGCCGAGAGTCGCTGCATCAGCGAATTCCATGCTCCGCGGTCGCCATACATCAGCCGTTTCGTCGCCAGATAATTCTTCGATGAGCCCCCTTCAATGATGTATGAGGCGAGCGTGAACGGCGATCCGGAAAAGCCGATCAACGGAATGTCCATGGGCAGGTCGCGGCGGACAAGCTTTACCGTATCGAACACGAAGTGCAGCGACGATACGTCTTCAAGTTCGACAACTCGATCGACTTCAGCAGCTGTCTTCACCGGATTATGAATCACTGGCCCTTCGCCCTGGGCGTACTCCAGATCAAGCCCCATCGGCTCCAGAATCGGCAATAGGTCGGCGAAAAGAATCGCCGCATCCACACCCAGAACACGCTGGGCCGAGAGCGTCACTTCCGCCGCCAATTCGGGAGTCTTGCAAAGCTCGATGAACGTGACCTTCCTGCGGACGGCCATGTATTCGGGAAGATATCGCCCCGCCTGCCGCATGATCCACACGGGCGTCGTATCGACCGGCTCACGCCGGCAGGCTTTAAGAAAGCGAGAATTGAAGAGTTCAGGCGCGATGGGCATCAATGATGTTTTCAGAACTGGAACCTTGCTTTTCAAATGACGAAACGATACTGCACGGCCGCCCCTTCAAGCCTCGCGTTTTTTCTGCAGAACCGCAAGCGCATCGCGAGCCGTGGCCTGAACGAGATGCCCCATCTTCGGATGTTGTGGCTCGATATCGACCGGCAGCCCCATCGCAAGCAGCGTTTCGGTGGCCGTCGGGCCGATGCTGGCGACAACGCAGCGCCGCGCCGCGGTCAGCCATTCGTCGCGCAGCCCAAAACTCTCGGCCAGCGCGACCAAATTGCGCAATTGCTGCGCACTCGTAAACATCAGCACGTCGAACGCGCCGGAAATTGTCGTATGGATCGCCGCCAGCAAGGGGCCGGTTTCCTCGGGGAGCGCCCAACGGTAGACCGGCACGCGAATTACATCGGCATTTCGCGCGGCGAGCGCCGCGTACAACTCGGGGTTGGGCGCGCCATATTCCTGAACAGCGACGCGTTTCCCCGCTACCGGTACTTTGGCATCCAGCATGGCCATCAGGTCGCGCCAGGTATTGGGTTCGGGAACTTGATGGTCGATTCGAACCTTCCACTCCCGCAACACGGCCGCCGGCTTGGGTCCACGGACGACCATCGTGCATTTCCCAAGAGCCGCCAGAAACGCGTCTCGCGAATACTTCGTCTCGACCGTCGCTGCCAGCGCCTTGGCACCAACCCCGGTCAGAAAAATGACAACATCGATCGTTCCTGCAAACAGCCGGTCGGCAAAAGCAATCGCCTCTGCATTCTCGGCGAGGGGCGCCTCGCGCATTGAAGGCGCGATCGTAACGACTCCTCCCAGCCGCTCGACAAGAGACCGCATCTCGGCCCCCATGCGACTCTCAAACGAGCAAACCCGCAGGCCGTGAAGGCCGCCGGTGGGAAGGCTCGCGTCAGTCGAATTCGTATTGTTCATTTCACACGCATTCCATGATCGCCCTTGGATCAACATTTCACCGAACCGCGTCCGAGCGGAAACCGACTTGATTAGGCGGATCGTTCCTGAGAATGACGACGAACAAAGTGAAATGCAAGAACCTACCGGCCGAGAATGGGTGTTCGCCTCACGATTCCTGCAAGGGAGATCGGCTTTTCGCTTGATTCGCCCCGCATCATGGTTGTGCCGTAGCACACTTCGTTGCATAAGCATCCTGGCGGAGATATTCTGAAATTCAAGTTCCGTCGCCGCAGTCGTGTCGGATTGACTCCCCAGATTCGCACAACGGTTTTCGCCCGACATGTTTTACGTAAACGAGATCGCCGAACGAATATTCCAAATCGGCCCTACAACATTTAACCAATGATTTGGATGACGTGCTCCGCTCAAACATTGGCCACTCGAAAAGCCGGTCAGACGCGGGCTACGCCCGTCATGACACCTTCCGCAGCATCGTCACCCGCCCCGTGGGCACCCATTCGACAACGAAGATATTCCCGTCCTTGTCGTAGCAGGCGTCGTGCGGGTGAATGAATCTGCCGGCCTTCCATCGCTCGGGTTGGCCGCGCATTGTGAACTTGCCGTCGTCCAGCACGAGTTTCGTCCATTCGGGGTCGTATCCCAGGTGAACGATCACTTTATTGTCCTGGTCGAAGATCGAGACTCTCGCGTGCAGATCGGGAACGAGGAGTTCGGCGTCACGAACGTCGAAATGCGCCGGGAAGCTGACATCGTTCATGATGCTCAGGAACTTGCCGTCGAGTGTGAAGTACTGCAGCCGCGCATTGGCCCGATCGGCAACTACCAGCGACGGTTCGCGCCCGGGGCGGTCGTCGAGCCAGATGCCATGTGGCGTCTGCATCTTCCCAGGCTCCTTTCCCGCCCCGCCCCAGGTGCGCACCCAGCGGGCGTCTTTGTCGTATTGGTGGATGTAATGCGACCCGTAACCATCGGCGACGTAGAACCCGCCATCGGGGGCGAAGGCGACATTGGTCGGACTGAACTGGCTGACCTTCTGATACACTCCCGCCTCAAGCGGATAGCACATCTTCCAGACCTGTTCTTCTTTACGGTCGGCTGTGAGAACCGATTTGATGACGAGCCGCTTGTTCACGTCGCACAGATACAAATACTCCACACCGTCTTCTTTGCGAATGTCAATGCCGTGTCCGCCAGCGTGATATTCTTTTCCGAACGAGGTCACATACTTCCCGGCCGGGTCGAAAACGACAATCGAATCCATCGGCGTTTCGACGCGGTTTCGATGCTTGATGTAAATGAGGCCGGCCTCGTCAATCGCCACGCCGTGTGTTTCGCCCCATTGCACATGGGCGGGAAGCTCGCCCCAATTGTGAAGGCACTCATACGTGTGCTCGCCTGTGCCAACAATGGCCGTCTTGATTCCCGCCTTATCTTCAGCCCCCAGAATCGTCGGCCCGATCGCGGTCGCTGCGGCCGCTGCGGCGCCAGCGGCCTTCATGAACGTCCGCCGCGAAGCCTTGCCCGTGTCTCCGGGAATCGACTCTGATTCGGGCATGGCAGATGGTCCTGTGTGAGCGGGGCATTGCGGGTTATACCCAACCGAGGGGTCTCTCGTCAGCCATTCTACGTCTCGCGGGCCGTCGATTGAAGCGCCGCGGCGTTTTGCCAGGTCGTGCAGCCAGATTTGAGCAACAAACCAAAGACATCGGCCACTTCCAAAGCCGGTATCCTGGAGCCAATTAAATCTGAATACATCGCAGATCGTGTTCCACTGCGGAGCCGTTGAATAACCCCGATGGTTCTGGGCCGTACCCATCGCGGCCGATTGATTGTAGGATGTGCTGAAATTCAAGGACTCGGGAACTTCGATCTTGGCGAATGAGAAACAAGCGAGTTTTCACTGGTTTCGCACGGCGGTCGGGCCGGCACTGGTTCTCGCAGTGCTGGCGGCGGCTTTGGTGCTCTTGCAGCATGAGTTGCGGAATTTTCATTTCCGTGACGTGCGGGCAAGCCTGAAATCCATTCCGGCGTGGCGCCTGGCGGCGTGCCTGGGACTGGTGGCCTTCAATTACCTGATTCTCATCGGTTACGACTTGATCGCCGTCCGTTCCCTCGGACATCCGCTCACCCTGCAGCGAGTCGCGCTGGCGTCGTTCACCGGCTTTGCAACGAGCTATAATTTCGGAGCCCTGCTGGGAGGAACCCCCGTGCGCGTCAGGCTCTATTCGTCGTGGGGCTTGTCGGCCACCCAGATCGTGCAATTGATCGTGGCGATCGCCACGACCTTCTGGGTCGGTGTGTTTACGCTGGCGGGAATTGTGTTCATCGCCAATCCATTTCCGATCCCCGA
>JAYTRB010000125.1:0-2590 GCA_043746425.1 Planctomycetia bacterium | reverse complement strand
ACGCCGGGTGCGCAAGGCTCCGACGGGCGTGACCATCACCCGTTCGGGTTTTCAGTGGTGCTGGCCGGCGGCGGACTCAAACAGGGAATCGCACATGGCAGTACTGACGAGCTTGGTTTTCATGCCGTCGAAAATCGGCACTACGTAACCGACATTCACGCGACAATTCTGCACCAGCTTGGCCTCGAGTCGCACCGGCTCGAAATCCCGGGCCGCAAGCGACTCGAGGTCGATATCGGAAAACCGATTCAGGAAATCATTGCCTAAAGGAAATCGGAAAAACATGCGACACCCGAGAGACATTCCGAGGCTGCATGGGCCACACAGCATCGCGACGTTCAGATCGAACCTGTAGAGCCTGCGGCGGCACTCGTATCGCCTCACAGCATTGCAGCATGAAATCAGTCGAGTTGATGAGCCAGTCGTTTCGCGGGAGGCCACATGGGTAGCGAGAAAACATTTAATGCACGCAACGTATCAGACGCCGATTGCCCCCTGGCCTCGGCGGCCATGACCAGCCGTCGCACATTCCTGGCCGACGTCGGCATGGGTTTCACTGGGCTGGCACTGGGGGCCATGCTGGCCCGCGACGGGGTGGTGCGCGCCAACGACCTGCGGCCCTGGCAGACCCCCGACGGCCAACCGCATTTTGAAGCCAAAGCCAAGAGCGTCATCTGGATTTTCCTGGTCGGAGGAATGAGCCATACCGAGAGCTTTGATCCCAAGCCGGCCCTCAATGAGTATGCGGGCAAGACGATCGCCGAATCGCCTTTTAAAGCCACTCTCGATTCACCCTACCTGAAGAAGAACCTTCGCGAATTCGTCGTCGACAACCATAAGGTCTTCCCGACGATCTACCCGCTGCAGGTCGGTTATAAGAAGTACGGAAAATCCGGCATCGAAGTCAGCGATTGGTGGTCGCATGTGGCAGGGTGCGTCGACGATCTTGCCGTGATTCGCTCGGTATGGACGACCGACAACGATCATGGGGCGCAGCTTCAGTTTCACACGGGCCGGCACGCGCTGGAGGGGCAGTTTCCTACGATCGGCTCGTGGATTCATTATGGTCTTGGGACTCTCAATGAAAACCTGCCGCAGTTCGCCGTGATGGGAACTCCGATCGCCGATTGCTGCGGTGGCGTCGGCACGCACGGAGCGAACTATCTTGGCCCCGAGCACGCGGGAGTTCAGCTTTCGACAGATCCAAAAGGCCCGCTGCCGTTTGCCGGCCCGGGAGCCGACGTATTTCGGGAAGAACAGCAGGCAGAATTCGCCCTGCTGGGCCGGCTCAATCGGCTGGCCGGAGTAGAATACCCCGACGATCGAGGACTGGCGGCGCGGATCAAAGCCTATGAGTTGGCGTTTCACATGCAGGTCGCTGTTCCCGATGTGGTGAACTGCGACAGTGAAACCGAAGCCACACAGAAAATGTACGGTCTCGACCAACCGGCCACCGAAGCCTTTGGCCGGCAGTGCCTTGTCGCCCGTCGGCTCGTCGAAAAGGGGACGCGTTTCGTGCAGATCTTCCATGGCTCCAACGGCGGGGCCGGCGCGTGGGATTCGCACAGCAACCTTAAAGCGAGCCATAGTGCGCTTTGTGCCCAGGTCGATCAACCGGTCGCCGGGCTCATCAAAGACCTCAAACAGCGCGGTCTGCTGGATGAAACGATCGTCGTCCTGGGGACCGAATTCGGCCGCACGCCTGGCGCTCAGGGTGCCGACGGACGCGATCATCATCCGTACGGCTTTTCGGTCGTCATGGCTGGCGGGGGCATCAAAGGCGGTACCGTTCACGGGGCGACCGACGAACTCGGCTTTCATGCTTCCGAGCGCCGGCATTACGTCACCGACATTCACGCGACCGTCCTGAAGCAATTGGGGCTCGACGCGCATCAGCTTGAGATACCGGGCCGCAAACGGCTCGAAATCGACTTTGGCCAGCCGATCGCCGAGATTATCGGCTAGCGCCACGACAACTGTCGAGATGCTTGAAATGACGCGGCTTTCAAAGTAAAAGGGTAATGGCCCGTTCGTGAGCCACCATACTCGTCGTAAATCATTTCCGGAATGCTCCTGCGAAGGGAAGACCTGATGAGCCGCCAGCCGCATGAAGAATCGTTCGAAGGTGCCGCCGAGCACGAACCCGCTCAACCCGATGTCGCCGCGCAGGAATATGACCGGCAACTCAATGCGAAATTCCTGAACGGCGCCAACTGGTTTTTCTGGATTGCCGCGCTGTCGGTCGTGAATGCGGTTATCTCTCTGCTCGAAGGAGATCGGCATTTCGTGATCGGGTTGGGATTTACCAACATCGTCAATGCCGTCGCAGTGCTGGCTGCCAAAGAATCTCCTGCGGCAGGAGTGTTCATCAAGGCGATCGCGATTACCGTGTCGTGTCTAGCCGGTGCGGTCGTCGCGACACTGGGTTTTGGAGCCCGCCGGCGCCTCGAGTGGGTCTTTATTCTAGGGATGATTCTGTACGCGCTGGACGGCCTGATCTGTCTTTTCATTACCGACTTCCTCAGTTTCGCATTCCACTTGTTTGCCTTATGGAGCATCTTCGGCGGCCTTCGCGCGTGCCGCCAACTTA
>JAYTRB010000124.1:0-17045 GCA_043746425.1 Planctomycetia bacterium | reverse complement strand
GTCTGGCTCCATTCGTCAGCCGACGGGTAACTAGCCGCCGCGCTGCCGAAACTGCTTTGGAGCATGTCGGTGTTGATGATTCCCGGGTTGAACGGAATCGCCGCCATGCCCGCGGGAAGTTCCAGCGCGAGGGCCTGCGTCAGCCCTTCAATGGCCCATTTCGTCGCACAATAGGGAGCGACTTCGGCCGCCGTCGAGCGACCCCAGCCAGAGCTGAAATTGACAATCACGCCGCTGTTACGCGACAGCATCGCTGGCACAAAATGCCGGATGCAGTTGGCGACCCCGGCGATATTGACGTCGATTACCCGCTGGAATTCATCGGCCGAAACCTCCCAGAGCG
Organism: Planctomycetia bacterium; assembly: GCA_043746425.1. GTDB lineage: Bacteria > Planctomycetota > Planctomycetia > Planctomycetales > Planctomycetaceae > JACQFH01. The sequence continues at coordinate 16,702 of JAYTRB010000124.1, read as the reverse complement.
CGGCGTTACGATTGACGAGCGCTGCGTTATTGAGAAGCAGATCGGGGGGCCCATGCTCGCCCAGAAGGCGCTTTGCCCAATCTCTGACCTGCTCATCACGGCTGACATCAATGGTGGCGAAGTCGTGTGGCTTGTGGAACTTTCGCGTGAGGCGCGAAATCTCGCCGTGCCCGCGCCCGCAACCCAGGACAGTGTGCCCGGCCTCAATGAACCGCTCGGTCATGGCCCGCCCTAATCCGCGTGTGGCCCCGGTAATGACAATCGTCTTTATGGCATTCGCAGGCATGAGGTCAACCGGAAAGAAGGTGAGAAAGGTCGAACGGGCGGCAGGGGGAGCAGTCCTCAATCGAAGCGGCCATGGTCGTTAACATGAGTTGGTCTGCATTTTGCAATACTCAATCGTCAATGCTTTTTTTCAAATCTTGCGCCTTCATTCGCCGGAATCATCGGCCTCCGGCGCTTCCGACATGGCCAACTGCCGCATTTTGCGATACAGGTTCGACCGATGCAGCCCCAACAGTTCGGCGGCGACGGTCATGTTTCCCCGGGCTCGTTTGATCATTCGACGAATGTATTCCTGCTGGAATCGGGAAGTTGCCTGCGACAGTTCAAGATTTGTGGCGGCGCTGGCAGCATCGGGATCAGGACTGAGAATAAACGCCAGGTCTGACGCTTCAACCCGTTCGTTGGGGCATAAGAACGCGATGCGCTCCATCAGATTTCGAAGTTCGCGGACATTTCCCGGCCACGCATGCGCTGCAAGTCGCAGCTTGGTCTCAGGCGCGAATTCCAGGCTGCGGCGCCGCGCCTGAATGCAGAATCGGTCGAGAAAATGTGTAGCCAGCGGAAGGATGTCTTCGGGTCGGTCACGTAATGGCGGCAGTTCCAGCGCCACGACGCTCAGGCGGTAGTACAGATCTTCGCGAAATTTCTTCTCACGTACAGCCTGTACAAGATTGACATTTGTCGCCGCCACAATGCGGACATTCGTACGAATTGGTTGCGATCCGCCGACGCGCGTAATGACCTTCTGTTCGAGCACCCTCAACAGCTTCGCCTGTCCGCTGGCGCTCATGTCGCCGATTTCGTCGAGAAACAACGTTCCCCCTTCGGCCAGCTCGAACTTCCCCTGCCGCATTTCGCGGGCATCTGTAAAAGCCCCTTTTTCATGTCCGAACAGCTCGCTCTCAAGCAGGGTTTCGGCGACGGCCGCACAGTTTACCGCGATGAACGGGCTGTCGCGGCGCGGCCCGCGGTAGTGCAGCGACTGGGCTACGACTTCCTTTCCCGTGCCGCTCTCACCCAGGAGTAAGACAGGCAGATCAGTGGCTGCCAGGCGTTCGACAGTCGACCGGAGCGCGACAATCGCCGGACTCTCGCCGATAATTTCGACGCCTTGCGTCACCTGCTCTGTCAGTTGTTTGTGTCGGCGGACCAGATGTTCACGCTCGCGTGTATTTGCCAGCGCCACGGCGGCCTGCACTCCCAGCTCTACCAGACTCTCTTCGTCGTCGCCCGAGAAACCACCCTGGCGCTTGTTGATGGCTTCAAAAGCGCCGATCCGTTCACCACGTGTGTCGAGCAACGGCACACACAACAAGTTGTGCGTCTTGTAGCCGGTCTTGGCATCGACTTCGCGATGGAATCGTTTATCGCGATAGGCATCATCGACGATGATTGCTTTGCCGGTGTGCAGACATTCTCCGACAATGCCGGTGTTGTCGGGCAATCGCAGCATGTTGTTTTCAAATCCCATTGCCGGGCAGGCCACCATTTCATGGTGTTCACGGTCCCAGATAAAGATGCTCGATCGGTCGGCTCCCAACATCCGCGCCGCCTCAGAGGCGATCATTTCCAGCAACGGTCTGGTTTCTCGCGCCGCGCCCAGTTGCGACGCGATCTGCAGCGTCGTTCGCAAGCGATCGATTCGCCGTCCGAGCACTTCGCGGCGGCGGGTCACCTCCAGGGCCCACCCCAAACCGCGGGCTGCCACAAGGACTCCCGGCAAAGACTTTGGCCCCAGAGCCCGTCCGCACAGCACCAGGAGTTCGCCGAATTCTCCCCCTTTGTACAAGGGTGCCGCGGAATAAAGCCAACCTCCCCCGCTGGTCTGTGCATCAGCCGACATACAGCCTGCCGCGTCGCGATTGAGAGCCTCAGAGAGGAATCCTTGAGGAAGAGCATCCAGTGGTTGCCGGCCGAATTCCGCGATCGTTTCCAACTGCGGGCCGCGGCGGACGAGTCCCACCCATTGCGCCGAGAATTCTGAGGCGATCTCGGGGAGCTCCTGCTTCAGCAAGTCTGTCGAACCCGCGAACCGGGACGCCGATTCGATGAGCCGCAGGCAAAGTTGCAACTCGGCCCCTCCGGGGGCAGAGCGCGCGAGCCACGGCAGACTGGCCCACGCGAGCCAGTCGGGCTGCGATACCGCGGCAGGATTAATGGTGTGGGTGACTTCCATGCTGTGGTCAGTTTGACGGTTGCGAGACGCCCCTGACTGTATTCAGTTGCATTCGTGGCCGGAGTTCCAGAGCGATCATTATGACGACAGGCCATTGTCATTGTCCAGCCCGTCGCGCTGACACTCGGGGAGGTCGGGACCGGGTTACGTCCACAACTTCACTCGTTCGCGCAATCCCGGGGGGAGTTTCTGCTCGACGACATCCTGGAGCTGTTTGTCCAGATAGCGTGTGCTGAAGTGGGCTAGAATAATCAGCTCGTTCTTAAATTTGTCCGCTCGTTCGAGGATGTCGTCCAGATGTGTATGGCCGAACTTGTGGATTTTTTCCTTACGGTGTTCAGGCCGAAAAAATGTCATCTCGGTAATCAGCACCTGGGCATCATAAACCGGGGGGTAATTGTCCAATCCAGCAGGGGCCGAATCGCCCACATAACACACAATGGGAACGCGAACTTCGTCGGTCACGTCTTCACCGGCAAGCCGCCGGTCTCGAATCTGATCGCCGGGCAATCCTTGCAACTCGGCCTTCAGCTTGCGGCGGCGATCCCAGACGACGTAACCAATCGAAGGGACGGTATGTTTGGTCGCAAAGGCGGTTACGACATGTTCCCGAGATTGCTCGATTTCGTCTCCGGCTTTCATGCCGATGAGGTTGCAAACCATACGGCCCCGGTCGAGGCGTTGCCAGGCCAGAAGCATGCGGCGCACATTGTCGACCGATTCCTCGGGAAGATAAATCGTGGGAGGATCCATCTTCATCATCCGCCGCCGCGCGACATAGACCGGGATCGCCGCCAGATGGTCGAGGTGCGCATGCGTGACAAAAATCGTCTGCGTGCCCATGAATGACCACGGACTGCCTCCCAGATCGAAACCGATTTTCAGCTCGGGAATTCGCCAGTAAGATTGGACGGCGGCCCGTGAGTATCCCTCGATCGTCAGCCCCTTGTGAACGAGGGACCGGACAGGCAGATTTTTGATCATGCCTGCTGTTCTAGCGGAAACCCACGGCTCCCGCAAAGACGGCCGCAAAAAAAGCGTTGGCTCGCAACTGCGAAAGTTTTCCGGATGTTCCGTCGATACTGACTGTATCAGTTGTAGCGGCCGATTCCCTGTCTGCCGGGCCAATCTCTGTCGCAACCCCTCTTTTGGCTGCGAATTGATACCCAGACGACATTGATTCATCGATCTAATTTCGCCGTAACTTGCTTCTGCAAAATCGGTTGCAAACCACGAATCAAGACGCATTATGCGCACTGCCCGCCAGCTCCTGCATCGACAACTGTGGAAAAAACTGGTCAGTCTGGCGTTGGCGGGAGCGATGCTTCCTGGTTGTGCCGGGCAGACGAAACAACTGACGTATTTGGGGGCTCCGAAGCCTTCAGAGCACGACGCCGAGGTTTTGGCCGATCCTTACAACGAACACGTCATGGAAATCGACCATCCAATAGTCGATGAGCCAACGCCCGACGTCGTTGCCGTGACCCGCAGGCCGCGGAAAATCGGCGATCGCAGCAAGGACGCCCTCTGGGATCTTCCGCTTGCCGAAGTAATCCACCTGGCCCTGATCAACAACAAGATCCTGCGTGTGCGCAGCGATTTCCGTACGACCGGGTCGCAGGTTTTGACGAACGCGACGTTGGTACCCAGCGTGTATGATTCGGCGATTCAGGACTCAGGCGTCTTGTTCGGCGGCCGCGGCGTCGAAGCGGCCCTGTCGGCGTTTGACCCGATTCTCAACACTCAGATGCTGTGGGGCTCGAACTCGGCCATTCAGAACAACGCGTTTCTTTCGGGCGGATTGTTGAAAGGCTCGGTGCTCGATCAGGACACGGGGGCCTTTACAACGGGGCTCTCGAAGAACTTCGCGTACGGGGCAAACCTCTCGATTGCGCACAACGTCAACTATCAATTCCTCAATTCGCCGATTCAGTTGTTTCCATCGGCCTACCAAGGCAATGTGCAGTTGCAGTACACGCAGCCCCTTCTGGCCGGATCTGGGACCGAATACACGCGAATTGCAGGTCCGTTGAACACCAGCTTCAATGGAATCACCGGGGTGAACCAGGGGGTGATCATCTCGCGCATCAACACCGACCTGGCCGTTTCAGATTTCGAGATGCAGGTGCGGAACATGCTGCGCGACGTCGAAGAGACGTACTGGGACCTGTATCTGGCCTACCGGACTTATGATTCAAATGTGGATGCCCGCAACAGCTTCCTGCGATCATGGAAGTTCGCCCAGGCCAATAAGGGCGCCGGAAAATTCAGTGATCTGGACGAATTGCAGGCCCGCCAGGCATACTTCCAGGGTCGTGCCACAACTGAGGACTCGCTCCAAAATCTATACAACCTCGAAACTCAATTGCGCCGCTTGTGCGGGCTTCCCAGCGCTGACGGCAGGGTTATTCGCCCCGTCGACGACCCGAGCTCCGGAGAACTCGTTCCGGATTGGAACCTCTGTCTGGCCGAAGCCCTCACCCGCCGCGAGGAATTGCGTCGGCAAAAATGGAACATCAAGAGTCTCGAACTCCAACTGACGGCCGCCGAGAGCCTGGTCCGTCCGCAGCTCAACCTCATTTCGAGCTACAACGTCAACGGTTTCGGCAACAATCTTTTCAACATCAAAGGCAGCCCCACCCCCGGACCGGGTGGAGTTGACTTGCAGAGCTTCTACCAGACTCTGTCTGCTGCCAATCAGACGGGCTTTACTTTCGGATTTCAGTTCAATATGCCGCTGGGTTTTCGGCAGGCCCTTTCGCAGGTCAGAAACTACGAGTTGCGACTGGCAAAGGCACGCGAGGCCCTCGCGCAGCAGGAACTTGAAATCTGCCATGAGTTGACGACCACTTTCCAGAATATGGCGTGGCGCTATCAGACGGCGCAATCGAACTTCAATCGCTGGCAGGTCGCCGAGGCGCAGGTCGCCGGTCGTGAGAATCGATATCGCACTGGTGTTCCGCTGATCGACACCAGCGTCCTGCTGCAGCAATTGCTGACGACGCGAACCGACGCATCCACGTCGCAAGTCGCCTTCTATACCAGCGTCATCGAGTACCAAAAGGCCATTACCGATCTCAATTATCGCAAGGGAACCCTGCTCGAAATGAACAATGTTCATCTGGCAGAAGGAGCGTGGACTCCTGAAGCCTATGACGATGCCGTTCGTCGCGCCTGGGCACGCAGCTTTGCGTTTGACGCGGTGCGCATCGACCCCGTGCATTCTGAACCTGAAAGCTTCGAGCGACAATCAGGCTCGCTGGGGGAAGTGCATTTTATCGACACGTCGGGTAGCAACCCTCTCCCGAGCGATGCCCGCGAACCGGTGGGACTGCACAGTAAATCGGGAACCTTGGTGTTCCCCACTCCTGCCGACCCGCAGTTGCCCCCCGAATCGTCGATTCCTGAAGAACTTCCAGATTGATCTGTCGGGCAGGATTCCGATCGGCTGCGCCGCTTTGCCAACGGGCCGCTGGCCATGGTCGTGGTTAAATTTAGGGCCCGTCCATTTGGCGCACGAGTCTGGGGGGCCCAAAAATCCGACGGCGGCTCGCGCGGCTGAAGTATGCCACAGAATTTCGTCGCAGTTTCTTGTTTATAAACAGTTCCGATTCAATGACTTGCAGCGATTGCAAAGTCGGATGCTGAAAAAAACAGAAAAATATGCATGGAATCGGCGAACCTTTTGCAAGATAATGCCGTCTAAGGCGAAGGAGAGACTATCGCTCTCCTGTAGCGACGTGTATGAAATCTTCAGGCTCCCGCAGGGAGCCGGGCGCGACAGTCGCCGCCATTTTCTGATCCGTTTTTCGTGACTGCGGTGATCGCAGGAGGTACTCTGATGATTCTGACCAGCCAAAACCGTATTGCGGTGAATCAGGCCAATTCCGCCATTGTGGGCGGACAGGTTCTGGCGGCTGTCGTCGTTCATCAAGAAGCACCCGCGATGCGCCCCTCTTCGGGGATGCGGCGAACACGGCACCCCAGCGGTAGTACGCCAACGTTTCCGAAGTCGAAACGTTGGCTGGCCGATGCCAACCGGCTTTTGCCGGAATGTCGCGCATTAGAGCTACCGCTCAGACCGCGACTTTGGGCCACTCTGGTGCTCAGCAAAATGGCCCGCAGCTAAGTCGCTGCCTGCCAGGTGCGTTCGTCGTCTGATGGATTTGACAACTCCCGGTTAGGATTTCCGGATTTGTCAGCCCGTATTGTCTTTTTCCGGTAGAGGCGTTTGTTGAAACGCTCTCCTGCCGGGAATGGCCAACGGGTGCAGCAATTGGCTGTTTCCATCGGAAATCACCCACACGAATTACCGCGATGGCCGAGCCGTCGCCAGTTCCGCAGCCGGAAATCCGGTGTTTCGTCGAAAGAGAAGCATCGGCTCGGTCGGAGAGAGATCAATCATGAATGAGACAGAAATGATTGAGTTGGTTTGCCTGGCGCGCAGGGGCGACCGCGAGGCCTTCGACCAGTTGGTGATCTGCTGCGAGCCGATGGTCTTTGCTGTCGTGCTGCGCCGGTTGCGCAATCGATCGGAAGCGCTGGAAGTGACGCAGGATGTGTTCATTCAGGTGCTTCGCAAACTCGCTCAGTTGCGAGAGCCCCAGCGGTTCGGAGGCTGGCTGCGACGAATCGCAGTGCGTCTGGCGATCAATCGCGCCCTCCGCCGGCCGCGCGAATCTCTGGGCGACAACTCAGCCTTGGGGACGGTGCGCGCTTCCACAGGCAACCCGTTCGAACGGGTCATTCAGAATGAGAACGCAGCCTGTGTCCGTCAGGGGCTCGATCGCCTGCGCGATCTCGACCGAAGAACCCTGGTGGCTTTCTATTTCGAGGGGCGTTCGTTGCAGGAGATGAGCGCCGAGTTCGAGAGTCCGGTGGGCACAATCAAGCGGCGTCTGCACACGGCCCGCAATCGCTTGCGCGATAAGCTGAGCGACCTGCAACTTGTTGGGTAATCGCCCCTTGAACCTGAGGCGACCCGCACCCCGCCGAGCCGGTCCCGCTTTTAACGGGCGGCTACGGGTTGGCCGGGACAAAGGCGGCGGCCTGCGCGGGGGCCGGCCCGATCACCTTGGCTTGCACCTTGAAGGTTACGGGTTCAGGGCCGCCGCTGATCGTCAGCGTGAACTCTTCAGAGAGGTTTCCTGGTTCCTTGGGGGCGATGATCGTCAGAGGCAAAACGTGAACGCTCTTGGCATCCTTCGGCAGACGAACTTCGAACACACCCGCGGTTTTTTCGCTTTCAATTTTTTCGATCACGAAGGGCTTCTTGCTCCGGGCGACGATGTTCAATGTCTTTCGCTCGCCAGGGGTCAGATTGCCGAACACGACCACCTCAGGGGTAATGGCAAATTCTCGCTCGATTCTAGCCTCGACGAGCACGGGGATGCTCGGATTTGAAGGATCGTCAGTGACGAGGGTCAACTGATCTCGCAATTCGCCCAGCGGCGCCGCGCCCTTGATCGTGACTTGCAGCTCGTAATGGATGGCGGCCGCGTCGCGATGGCTTTCGACCAGTCTGGCCTGCACGTTCGGGTTCTTGCTGACGGCGCCTGTAATTGATCTGCCGCGCCCCACATACGTGACGGTCAAACGCCGCAATTCGTCGGTTCCTTTGGTAATGGCCCCGAATTCGGCAGCCCCCGGATTGATCAGCACGTCAGGATTGACGAAGGCCTTTACGGGAATGCGCACCTGGGAATACAGCGGCAGGTCGAAAGTGACGGTCACGACCGTCTCTTTCAACCGCACGAGTTTGCGGGTGTTCATCGTGATTTCGATATGGGTCGATTCGCCGCTCGCCAGCGTGTCTTTCGCCGGTTTTGCCACCGTACATCCGCAACTCGACGCGGCGCCGACGATATGTACCGTCTGTTGGTATTTGTTGGTGATCTTGAGGCGATATTTCAGGTCGGCTCCGCTGGGGACAACGCCGAAATCCTGTTCGAGCTTATCAAACATCTTAAGGGCCCACTGGGGATCCTGGGCGTGAGCGCGATTTCCCCCGACCAAGACGACCAATCCCAGCAGCAGTTTGTGAATTGCCTTGAGTTGCATCAAACGCTCCGATTAAACTCGGTTCTTAAAGGCCGGCCGGTTGGAAACAGTCCGCCATCCCCTTTTTCAACAGCCGACTGCCCCTGTTGGATCCGACAGCAAGTGGGATCCGACGGTGGAGATTTTAGCAAACTTCCAATAGCGGCAAAGGGGGATTTGGGAGAAATGGGTATTCGCGGGTTCAGGTCAAAGCGACCGATTCCGGCTGCGTTCTGAAGGGTTCAGTGTGGCTTTCCCCGTCATTCCCGATCGTTTCGGCCAGAGATTGAGTAGTTCTCCGTCGTTTTCATAAACGGCAAGACGAGCATCCCCGGCAGCCGTTCGACCTTCTGCTCTTCGCGCAGGTAAGAAACGCCGATCGACATTCTCTCATGGCCGGCCGCGGGTTGAGCGCGATAGGTTCCTAACAGGAAATCCCACCACGGAAGGTTGAATCCAAAATTTGTGTTCGTTTCGCGGCGGTCAACAGAATGGTGAACCCGGTGCATATCCGGGGTAACAACAATCCATCGAAGCGCGCGGTCAAGGCCTGCCGGCAGCCGCACGTTACTGTGGTTGAACATTGACGTTCCATTCAACAGCACTTCAAAGGCCAGCACAGCCCAAAGGGGGGGGCCGAGCGCGAACACGACTCCGATCTTGATGAACGTCGAAATCAGGATTTCAAATGTGTGGAATCGCAGTCCTGTCGTCACGTCGAAATCCAGGTCGGCATGATGCACCACATGCAACCGCCAGAGACCGGGCACGGCATGGAACAAAATATGTTGCAGGTAGATTGCGAAATCCAGCGCCACAATGGCAATTATGAATCGCACCCCATCTGGCGCGCGCCATTGATTCAACAGGCCCCAGCCCCTTTCGTCTGCCGCGCTGGCCGCTTTCAACGCCGTCAGCGGTACGATCAGACGTAACAATAACACGTTCAGTGCGACGAGACCCAGATTGCTGAACCATCGTGGCGACTTGCGGACGGCCAACGGCCGGCGGGGCGTGCGCAGCTCCCACAGTGCCATGCCGCAGAACACGCTGAAAAAACAAACCAGGCGAATTGATGCTTCGGTCGCCGATGTCATGGATTCACCGGGACGACGGGTCGGCACGTATCAAGCGGAAGCTTTACCGGGGCGAGCGGGCTTTTTGAGGGAGCAGGCAGGGGCGGAGAACTGGCGATTGCTCCCCACGCCATGAGCAACCCGAGGAGGAGCGCCAAGGCGATCATTCGCGATTGCCGCCCTGCACCCATGATGACTGTAATTGACAGCACCACGAAAACCGCAAGACTCTGTGCCGGGGCTGTGCCCAGCCCAAATATCGCTTTGGGGCATTCCAGGACGCTGGTCATGACCAGATACTCATGAAAGCTGGCGACCCCCAGTCCGCCAATCACCAGCGGGATGCACACCAATGACAGCAAGGCGGCCCGCCCCCGGTCGGCCGGCAACCGGTCGGCCGGCAACCGGTCTGCCAGCAACCCTATACCCAGTACGGCGGCCGTGGCCATGATAAACGTCCGCTGATAGAAGCACAGCGGACACGCCTTCAAACCCATGCCGAGACTCAGGAACAGACTTCCAGCGGTGCCCATTAAGGCCAGCCCCAGCGAGACGACGGTCGTTTTCATGCTTCCCCCGTTTCCACAGAAAAACCAAGCATTTTCCACTCTGGCAAGCCAATGTTCAGGCGGGCCGCACGGTATCCTCGCTTTTGCAACAGTGACACGGCATCATCACTCATGACACAATACGGGCCGCGGCAGTAGGCGACGATTTGCCGTCGCTTGGGCAGCTCCCGCAACCGCTTCTCTAATTCAGCGACGGGAATCGAACGGGCGGCAGGAATATGCCCCGTGGCGTATTCCGCAGGCGAGCGAACGTCGAGCACCATGACTTCGCCCATACGAATCAATCGTGTCAATTCGGCAGCATCGACAGATTGCATCGTCTCCCGCTCTTTGAGAAACGTTCGCACGACCTGATCAATCTCGGCGTAGCGTGCCTCGCCGACCTCACGGATGACCTGCCACAAGCGCAAAACCGTTTCATCTGCCAGCCGGTAATAGATGAATAGGCCCTCGCGGCGTGAGGCGACAAGGCGGGCGGCCCGCAGTTGTTTCAGGTGTTGAGAGGCATTGGCCGTGCTGGCCCCTATTTCCCGGGCGATTTCCTCGACGGTGCGTTCTGACTGGGCGAGCACATCCAGAATCGCCAGGCGCAAGGGAGCAGAAACCGCGCGCCCGACGCGGGCGAACTGCTCGAACAGTTCGACTTTGAACTGGCGTTTGACAAGTGGATTCATGTATTCAATAGAACAATTGAATACATTGTCGTCAAGGGATGTTGAATTCTCTGAGTGTCGCGAGCAAGAGTCGGCTAGAACCGATAGTCGAACTGCGCGGTGACAAACGGACCGCTGCCGACATTGACGCGATTGAACCCGCCCAGCGAAAATGAGAAGCCGTTGTTCTCGACGAAATAGCGATCGAAGGCGAAACCGCCAGCCACCTCGAACGCCATGTGTTTCGACCACCACCACTGCCAGCCGGCCAAAACTCGCTTTTCATAATAGAAGAAACGCTCGTTGGAATCCGTGCGATTGGCGAGCGAATAATTCTCATTCGCCCAGTCGAACCCCAAGTAAATCTGCCAGTCGTCGACCGGCCTGTACAAGGCACGAGTATGAACGGTCGTCAGAAACATATACAGGAATTGAAGCTGGTAAACCTCATTGATCCGCCAGTTCATGGCGCTGTAAGGCAGGCCGATGATTGCCTGGAAATCATCATTGGGATTGTACAGATACGCCACGCCGGGAATCGGAATGTTGTACAGCACCTGGCTGTTCGTCGAGGCCTGAACCCCCAGGATCCAGGCGTCACGATCATCGGCAGGAATAATTGCCAGAGCCGTTCCCGCCGCCGAGTCGTTGCGCGCGGCACTAAACGGTTTGTCGCTCGCAGAACCCGCTTCCAGAATCATCGCCCCCACCACGCCGTTGTCGAACTCATGAAAATAGTTCACCCCCAACCATGCGTTCCACAACTGCTTGGGAAATTGAGTTTGGGTCGTGGGGAGAATGGCATTCGTGCTGATCGACGTGTTCTGAACGTGTGTTGAGAAGACAAGTGTGTCTTTGCCGTTCGACCAGACGGGAGCCGAGAACTGGAAATATTCGCGGGTCATTCCCAGACTGGTCGGCTGTCCCGAAACCTGCTCGTCGGGATACCAGGTTGCCCCCACATGCGGATTAGTCTGCATCAAATTTCCAATAACGCCCGTTAAACCGCGAACTCCGCGCAGGCCAGGTATTCTGGGGAATCCGCCCCAATTTGAGGCGGTAGACTGCCAGTCTGACTTTTCTGTGGGGGCGTCTTCGATCGGCTCCTCGCTCGGTTCGCACTCCTCCTGTGCTGAATAAGTGTAACTCATTGGCAGGAAAGGCGATCCAGATCGGGGGCAACAAAAATCGCTGGCATAGGTCGTGGCGCCGGTGACAAGAAATGTCACCAGGACCAGGACAGAGCCCAGTCGCATGGGACACTCCTTCCGGGGGCAGGCACAAAGATCCACTCTGTATAAATCGGCACACTCGCCCGATGGCTGGCAAATGACTTTTCGATTTCTCTCCACAAAGAAGCCCGATCTCATGACGGGGTCTCCCCTTCAGGAGTGAATCGGCGAACGACGTAAAAGAAAACGGGAGTCAGAAAAATCCCGAAGAGGGTGACACCCAGCATTCCGGCGAAGACCGCGGTGCCGAGCGTCCGCCGCATCTCGGCGCCGGCTCCTTCGCTGATGACCAATGGAACGACACCCAGGATGAACGCCAGCGAAGTCATGATAATCGGCCGCAGCCGCAACTTGCACGCCTCAAGGGTTGCCTGTCTGAGATCGGCGCCAGATTCGCGACGGGCCTTTGCAAATTCCACAATGAGGATGGCGTTCTTGCACGCCAGGCCCACCAGTACGACGAAGCCCACCTGGGTGAAAATGTTGACGTCGAGTTTTGCAAAGAGCACACCGGCAATCGAGCACAACAGGCACATCGGCACCACCAGAATAACTGCCAGAGGAAGCGACCAGCTCTCGTACTGCGCCGCCAGCACTAGAAACACGAGCACGACCGCCAGAAGGAAGACGAACATTGCGGTGTTTCCCGTCTGGAGCTGCAACAGGGCGAGCTCTGTCCATTCATGACGCATCGAGCGCAAGATGCGGTTACTGGCTAGTTTTTCGGTCTGTTCAATCGTCTCGCCCGAGCTCGCTCCCAGGGCCGGGCTGACATTGATGGCCGCGGCCGGATACATATTGTACCGCATCACCAGCACGGGGCCGCTCATATCCTCGATGCTGGCGAGAGTTCCCAGCGGCACCATTTTCCCCCGGTCGCTGCGGATGCGGAGCTGTTTGAGGTCTTCGATCTGCCGGCGGAAATTGGCGTCGGCCTGAACATTGACCTGCCACGTGCGGCCAAAGCGATTGAAGTCATTGATGTACAGTGAGCCCAGGTTGGTCTGCAGGACATTGAACAATTCGCCAATCGAAACGGCCATTGTCTTGGCCTCGACGCGATCGATGTTCAGGAATAGCCACGGAGTGTTGGCCCGGAAGCTGGTGAACAGTCCCTGCAGGCTCTTGACGTGACTGCCATCTGCGACAATTTCATCAGCCACGCTTTGCAGTGATTTCGCGCCGCTGTCGCCACGGTCTTCGACGATGATTTTGAATCCCCCCGCCGTCCCCAGGCCATCGAGGGGGGGCGCCCCGAACACGTTGATCAGCCCCTCTCGAATCTCTTTCTGCAAGACCATCTCCAGTCGGGCGGCAATCGCGTCAGCCGACAGGTCATGCGCGCTTCGTTGTGGAAAGTCGTCGAGCATGACGTACATCGCGCCGAAATTGGGCGCGTTGGCATTCAGCAGAATCGACTGGCCCGCCACGGCCACTGTGTGCCTGACGCCTGGTGTAGCGCGGGCGATCTCATCGATATGATGCATTACCTGGCTGGTCCGCTGCACCGAGGCCGAATCGGGGAGCTGCACATTGACAAGCAGGTACCCTTTATCCTGCGCCGGGATAAATCCCTTGGGGGCTCTGTCGAATCCGACGTAGGTCAGGTACAGCAGGCCGCCATAGACAACGATCACCAGAACACTGACCCGCAACAGGCCCCCCACAACACGCGTATAGACCCCCGTCGCGCGCGTGAAGCTGGCGTTGAAGGCGCGAAACACTGCCCGCAAGACGAGGTTGAGCGGCCGGCTGACGAACCAGCCGATGATCGCTGCCGCTGTCGCCGCAATCGCCGCGACCGTCCACTTCGGGGAGCTATCCAGAAGGGTCATCGATTCCACGGGTAACTTTGCAGCTCCCCGAACCAGCCACGGCGTCAGAAATTCCCATCCCAGCCAGAGCCCAATCAGCGGGAAGGCGATTCGGGGCAGCGGCAACGCGTGCTCTTTGTCTTGCGGCCGCAGCAAGAGAGCTGTCAAAGCCGGGCTCAACGTCAGCGAGTTAAACGCCGAGATGACGGTCGACACAGCGATCGTCAAGGCGAACTGGCGAAAGAACTGCCCGGTGATGCCGGTGATAAAGGCGCACGGTACGAATACCGCGCTTAAAACGAGGCCGATTGCGATGACCGGCCCGGCGACTTGCGACATGGCCAGCATCGTCGCGACGCGTGGCGTCTGCCCCAATTCAATATGGTGTTCGACCGCCTCGACCACGACGATGGCGTCGTCGACCACAATGCCGATCGCCAGCACCAGGCCGAACAGCGTCAGGTTGTTGAGGCTGAAACTCATCATTGCCATGACCGCAAACGTGCCAATGATGGCGACCGGCACGGCAACCAGTGGAATGATCGCCGACCGCCAGTTCTGCAGAAACAGCAACACCACGACCGCCACCAGAATCACCGCGTCGCGCAGCGTCTTGAAGACTTCTTCGATCGACTGGTTGATGAACGGCGTGGTGTCATAAACGATGGCATAATCGACCCCGTCAGGAAAGCGATGTTTCATTTCTTCCATCCGGGCCCGCACCCGGTGGGCCACATCGAGCGCGTTCGACCCGGGTAGCTGATAGACCGATAGCGCGACTGAGGGCTGGCCGTTCAGTGTGCAGATCTGATCATAGGCCAGAGCGCCCAGTTCGATATTGGCCACGTCAGCCAGGCGAACCAGCCGACCCTGAGCATCTGTCTTGATGATCATGCCGGCAAATTGATCGACGTCGGTCAGGCGACCCAGGGTGCTCATCGTGATTTGAAAGACCTGGCCGGCGTCGATCGGTGGCTGGCCGAGCTGACCTGCGGCGACCTGCGTGTTCTGCTGCTGGATGGCTGTGATTACGTCTGTTGCGGTCAGGCTGCGGGCGTGCATTTTCTCGGGGTCGAGCCACAGCCGCATGCTGTAATCGCGCTGGCCCAGATAGGTGATGTCTCCCACGCCATTCAGCCGCGCCAGTTCGTCCTTGAGCTGAATCGTGGCGTAGTTGCTCAGATAGAGATTGTCATGGCTGTTGTCGGGTGAAAAGAGATTGACGATCATCAGCACGCTGGGAGACTTTTTCTTGACGGTCACCCCGCGGCGACGCACCAGATCGGGCAATGTCGGCTGCGCCAGCGACACTCGGTTCTGCACCAGCACCTGCGCCATGTTGAGGTCGACCCCGTTCTCGAACGTGACAGTCAGCGTGTAAGTGCCGTCGTTCGTGCATTGCGACGACATGTACAGCATGTCCTCGACGCCGTTGACCTGTTGCTCGATGGGGGCCGCGACGGTGTCGGCGACGACCTGCGCGTTGGCTCCGGGATAGACGGCCGAGACTTCGACGGTCGGCGGCGTAATCTCGGGGTACAGCGCAATCGGCAGCGAGTACAGGCAGATGCCGCCCGCCAGGGTGATAATGATTGACAGCACCGAAGCGAAAATCGGCCGGTTGATGAAGAAGTTCGAGAACATACAGCGCGGTTGTCGACAAAAGGACCAGGGGGTTGGGGCGAAAGCCCCAAGGTACGCGGCATCTACGATCGAGTTTGTTCAATCTTTCATCACGTTTCTCTCTCCCATTTCCTAGGCGAAGGCAGAGTGGGTGGCGACGAATCTTGATTCGCATCGCCGGGCGCGTGGACCGCCAGCCCAGGATCGCGCGGCGCGGCGTTTTCGTCGGGGGCGACTGGGACATGCGACTGCGTCTTGTCGCTCAACGCGGCCTTCTTCGAGCGCTGCGCGAGATGCGTTACGCCGTCGCGGATGAAACGCAGACTGATCGCACCGAGCAAGACATTGCTGACGAGGCGCAGTGAGTGCGATGCGAGCAGATGCGATTCACTCAGTCGGTCAATGGTAAAAAAGAAAACGGGGGTCAAGACGATCCCGAAAAGCGTCACGCCCAGCATGCCGCTGAAGACGGCCGTCCCCAGTGTGCGACGCATTTCGGCTCCGGCACCGTGCGAGACGATGAGAGGTATGACTCCGAGAATAAAGGCCAGCGACGTCATTATGATCGGCCGCAGGCGCAGCCGGCATGCTTCAAGCGTGGCGTCGCGCCGCGACTGGCCTTCATGCCGTTGATACTTGGCAAACTCCACGATGAGAATCGCGTTCTTGCTGGCCAGGCCCACCAGCACGACGAAGCCGATTTGCGTGAAGATGTTCATATCCATGTGCGCCATGTTGACCCCGGCCAGAGCGCTCAGCAGGCACAACGGAACCACGAGAATGACCGCCAGAGGAAGCGACCAGCTTTCGTACTGCGCCGCCAGCATCAAAAACACCATCAACACGGCGAAAGCGAAAATCGTCATGGCGGTGTTGCCGGCCAAGAGCTCGAGGTACGACATGTCGGTCCATTCGTAGGTCATGTTTTGCGGCAGTTCGCCTTTCACAAGTTTTTCAAGCATGGCGATTGTCTCGCCTGAGCTGACACCGGGTGCCGCGGCACCGTTGATCGCCGCCGCCGGGTACATGTTGTATCGCGTCAGAATCAAGGGGCCGTTCACATCGCGGGGCGCCGCCAGCGACCCCACGGGAACCATCGCTCCGCGGGTGTTTCGCACGCGCAATTGCGAGAGATCTCCGGGATTGCGGCGAAACTCAGATTCGGCCTGAACAATTACCTGCCACGTACGTCCGAACAGGTTGAAGTCGTTGACATACAGCGAGCCCTCATACAC
>JAYTRB010000123.1:0-6293 GCA_043746425.1 Planctomycetia bacterium | reverse complement strand
GCGACCTGATCGCTGGCTCTCGCAAGGCGAACCAGCGGTCTGTGAATTGTTGGCTGATGAGGCAGCAATTTCAGCGGTTACTTTGGCCCCGCTTTCCATGCGGTCGGTAGCAAACTGGCGGCTGGCGGCGACGAGCGTGCTGGCGGCATTCTTGATCGCGCTTGCGGGTTGTATTCAGTCGGTGCACGCCGCGGAGCCGAAACCGGTTCCTAAGCTTACGCTCGATCACGGAGACCACGTCTGCCTGATCGGCAATACGCTGGCCGAGCGACTGCAATACTTCGGGCATTTTGAAACGTGTTTGCATCTCAGCTTTCCCGCGTCGGAGCTGGTTGTACGCAATCTGGGGTTTTCAGCCGATGAAGTGAAGTTCCGGCCGCGCTCAATGAATTTCGGAACTCCTGATCAGCATCTGACGATGCAGAAGGCGGATGTGATTCTGGCGTTTTTCGGATTCAACGAATCGTTCGCTGGTGACGAGGGGCTGCCGGCGTTCGAGGCCGATCTCCGTGAGTTCGTCCAGCACACCCTGGAGCAGAAGTACAATGGCCGTTCGGCGCCGCGCCTGGCGCTGATATCGCCCATCATGCATGAAGATCTGAAGAACCCGCATCTTCCGGATGGCAAAGCCAGCAGCGCGCATCTCGCGAAGTACTGCGACGTGATGCGAAAAGTCGCGAAAGAGACGATGGTGCCGTTCGTTGACCTGATAACGGCCACCCGCGATTTGATGGAGCAGTCACAGGTCAGACTTACGTTGAACGGCATTCACCTGACTGACGACGGGGAGCGGATCGTGGCGCCGGTGCTGGTCGAAAGACTCTTTGGCCTGGCTCCGAAATTTGAAAAGGAGGCATATGAAAAGCTCCGGGCCGAGGTTAACGAGAAGAATTACCAGTTCTTTCATCGTTATCGGGCCGTCAATGGTTACTACATCTATGGCGAACGGAACCGGGTGTGGAATAACGAAGCGGTGATGGAAAACGAGCGGGGCAAGCTCGACGACATGACGGCGATTCGCGACAAACGCGTCTGGGCCATTGCGCAGGGGCACGCGGTGCCCGCGACGATTGACGACAGTGGCACTCGGCCGCACCTCGAAGTCAAATCGAACTTCAACGAGCCGATTCGCATTGTCCCTCCTGAAGATGCCGTTACGAAGTTCACTCTGGCCAAGGGTTACAGAGTGAATCTGTTCGCCAGTGAAGTCGAGTTTCCCGATCTGAAAAACCCGGTGCAGACGGCATTCGACGCCCGTGGCCGGCTGTGGGTCTCGACGATGCCCTCGTACCCGGGCTATCTGCCTCCTGAAAAGCCCGACGACAAATTGCTCATTCTCGAAGACACCGATGGCGATGGTAAGGCCGACAAACAGACCGTCTTCGCCGACAAATTGCACGTCCCCACCGGATTTGAATTTGGCGAAGGCGGGGTATATCTCGCCCAGCAGCCCAACCTGATGTTCCTGAAAGACACCGATGGAGACGACAAGGCCGACGTACGGCAACTCATTCTGCACGGCTTCGATACGGGCGATACGCATCACGCAATGCACGCCTTCACGTGGGGGCCGGGCGGGGGCTTGTTCTTCGCAGAGGGAACGTTCCATCACACAGCAGTCGAGACGCCTTACGGCCCGGTGCGTAACGCCCACGGCGGCATCTACCGGTTCGATCCGGTCACCTGGAAGTTTGAAACGTGGGTTCACTACAACTTCGCAAACCCGTGGGGAATCTACTTCGACAAATGGGGGCAGAGTTATGTCGCCGACGCCTCGGGGGGCGCGAACTATTATGGCACCGCGTTTTCGGGAAAGGCGCCGCAGTTCACCGGGCAGCCCGACTTCGGGCCCTTTCTGTACAAATACCGCGATGCGATGCAACAGTTCTTTCCCATGCGGTTGCGCCCCACCTGTGGATGTGAACTGGTCTCGAGCCGGCAATTCCCGCCTGACGCGCAGGGCAATTATCTGTTGAACAACGTCATCGGCTTTCAAGGAGTATTGCAGCACACTGTCGCTGAAAAGGATTCGGGTTTTATTGGCAAAGAAATCGAGCCCTTGCTGCAATCGTCCGACCGCAATTTCCGTCCGACGGCCCTGAAATTCGGGCCCGACGGTGCGTTGTACATCGTCGATTGGTACAACCCGCTGATCGGCCACTTGCAGCACAGCATTCGAGACCCGAATCGCGATCATACGCACGGCCGTGTGTGGCGGGTGACATACGCCGACCGGCCGCTGGTAAAGGCTCCGCAGATCGTTGGCGAATCGATTGAAGCCTTGTTAGAGCTGTTGCGGACGTACGAGGACCGGACTCGGTATAACGTCCGCCGCGAGTTGCGCGACCGACCAGCCATTCAAGTCATGGCTGCCCTCGACAAGTGGATCGCCAGCCTCGACCCGAATGATCGCGACCATGAACATCTGCTGGTCGAAGCACTCTGGATGAAACAGCACCACGATATCGTTGACGAGGCGCTCCTCAAGAGGGTCTTGCGTTCTCCCGACTATCATGCCCGGGCCGCGGCAACCAACGTGCTGGCTTACTGGCGCGACCGGGTAAGCGATGCACAGGGTCTGCTTGTGACCCAAATCGCCGATGAACATCCGCGGGTACGCCTCGAAGCGCTTCGGGCGTGCAGTTTTGTTGAAGACCAGTGGGCCGCTGAGATGGCCCTCGAAGCTCTGAAGCTGCCGACCGATTACTACATCATGTACACACTTAAGCAGACGATGCGCGCCCTCGAACCGTACTGGAAAAGCGCTATCGTCTCGGGCAAACCTTTCGCCGCCGACAACCCGCGGGGAACCGAATACATTCTTGCCAGCCTCGGCAATGAAGATCTGGTGGCGATGGCCCGCAGCCAGCCTGTCTACGAGGCGCTTCTGACCCGGCATGGTATCGCCGAGCAGTTTCGTAGCGAGGCCCTCGCCGGGCTGGCGAAGTTGAATTCGTCTACTCCGATGGCCGAATTGTTGGCTGTTATCGGCCGACTCGATCGCTCTCCCGGCGATCATGGCGAGCACGTGCTGAGCGACCTGGCGCAGGTGCTGGCGGCTCAGACGATGGATCAAATCGCCAGTGTCCGCGACAAGATCGAGACGTTGGCCCGTAGCGGGCGGCTCTCCATGACGCGACGGGCGGCTTATGTCGCCCTCTTTACGCACGATCGAACGCCAGAGAAAATCTGGACGGTGGCCATTCAGTCGCCCGCCGCCCTGGTGGACGCAGTCGCGGCTGTTCCATTGATTCACGATGCGCAGATCCGATCGGCGCTCTATTCTCGTATTGAGCCATTGCTCCACGGTCTGCCGAAGTCGCTGGCAGAGAAGGTGCGAAAGTTCAAGGGAATTCCAGGGCGGTTCGTTCGCATCGAGCTTCCGGGTCAGGGCCGCGTTCTGACGCTGGCCGAAGTCGAAGTCGCCAGCCATGGCAATAACGTGGCCCGAGGCGGCCACGCCAGCCAGTCGAGTGTCGCGTATAACGGATCAGCCGAGCGCGCCATTGACGGAAACACCAGCGGCCGCTACGGCGACAACGGCCAGACGCATACGAATGCAGAGAATAATCCGTGGTGGGAAGTCGATCTCCAACAGGAAGTTCCGATTGAATCAATTACTGTCTGGAATCGCACCGACGATGACGCCCATTCACGGCTCGACGGCTTCACACTGCAGGTGCTCGACGCCAGCCGAAAGCCAGTCTTTACCAGGAAGGCCGTCCCGGCGCCACATGAGAAAGTCTCGCTGACTGTAGTTGCCGACGCGGTCGAAATGGTGCGTACCACGGCGATTAATGCCGTCACGTTTATTCCAGATCACGAGGCCGAGACGTTCGGCACCCTGGCCGGCTTCGTCAAAAACAATATTTCCCGCGGGGCGGCTCTACGCGGACTCGGCCGGATTCCCAGGTCGAAGGCGCCCATCGCGCAAGTGCAGCCGCTGGTTGACACGCTCATCAAATGGATTGAATCGGTTCCCGCGGTCGAGAGGACGCAAACCGAGGTCATTGAGGCGATTCGATTGGGAAAAGACCTGGCGCTCGCATTGCCGGCGCCCGAGGGAAGGTCGCGGCTTGCGAGACTCCGCGAGTTGGGAGTCGATGTCTTCATCGTCCGTCCGCTGCCACACAAGATGCAGTATGACCGCACGCTGTTGTACGTCGAGGTGGGCAAGCCCTATGAAATCGTTTTCGATAATACCGACATCATGCCCCACAATCTTGTCGTCACAGCTCCTGGGGCGCGCGAAGCAGTGGGCATTCTCGCCGAGAAGCTGGGGGCCACTCCCGAGGGAGCGATTCGGCAGTTTGTTCCCGATTCGCCGCGGGTTCTGGCCGCGACGAACATGCTTCAGACTGGCCAGCAGCAGAGGTTGAAGCTGACGGCGCCTGCTGAACCGGGGGAATATCCGTTTGTGTGTACATTCCCGGGACACTGGCGAACGATGTTTGGCACGATCCGCGTGGTGAAAGACATCTCCGAGATTCCCCTCGAAACAGAAGCTGCTCCTGTCAATCCCGCGGCGGCCCAGTTGCGTCCCTTTGTCCGCAAGTGGCAGGTTGCCGATCTGGCAGGTTCACTCAATCAACTCGATGCCCCGCGCTCGGCGGTAAGAGGCAAACAGCTGTTTCAGACGCTGGCCTGTGCGACTTGCCATCAACTGCGCGGTGAAGGGGGTAAGATCGGCCCCGATCTTACCGAAGTGAGCAAGAAACTGGCGACGAAGAAAATGGACCGGTTGGGGCTTATCACCGAGCTGCTTCAACCTTCGAAGGCCATCGATGAGAAGTTTCGCACACAGGTGATTACGACCGACGATGGAAAATTCTTCAGCGGGGTGATTGTCTTTGAGGATGATAAGCTGATAAGGCTTGTGACGAATCCGCTTGAAAATGAGGCTCAGCCGCAGGAGATTCGCAAGGACGCGATCGACGAGCGCACGGCATCGAACGTCTCGATCATGCCCGAGGGGCTGCTGAACACGCTTACCCGCGAAGAAATTCTCGACTTACTCGCCTTTGTCGTGAAGGGCGATGGCGGCCACCAACACTGATGTAGGTCGGGCTTTCCAGCCTGCCCGAAGCGGCAAATCGACACTCGTTCCAGATTGTACCCGTTACGGCACACACGGGCGTGCGCCATCAATTTCGAGCATCTGGCTCGCACGTCAGCCTCGAACGGTTGCTGTATGACCGACCCGCTCATACAACGCCGGCAGAACAAACAGCGTCAGAAAAGTCGACGACAGTAAGCCACCCATAATGACGACTGCCATCGGATGTTCGATTTCGTGCCCGGGCAGATTGCCGCTGATTACCAGCGGCAGAATCGCCAAAGCCGTCGTGGCGGCCGTCATCAGAATCGGCGAGAGACGTTCGACGGAACCGCGCAGAATGAGATCGCGACTAAATGTCGCCCCGCTGTGCTGCTCGCAATGCCGATAATTACTGATGAGCAAAATGCCGTTGCGCACGGCAATGCCGAACACTGTAACAAACCCCACCAGCGACCCCAGTGACACGCTGCCGCCGCTGGCAAAGACGGCGACGACACCGCCGACGCACGCCAGCGGCACGCTCAGCATCACCAGCAGCGACAGCTTCAAACTGCGGAAGTCGAGGTACAGCAGTACGAAAATTCCCGCAAGCGAGAGCCCTCCCAAAAGCAGCATGCGTTCGACTGCTTCGGCCCGGGCCTGAAATTCGCCGGCATATTCCACATGATAGCCCTCTGGCAGGCGAATCTTTTCGGCGATCTTCGCCTGCATTTCGGCAATCACATGATCGACGTCGCGCCCTTCGGCGTCGCAAGTGACCAGTATTTGTCGGCGGCCCTGCTCGCGATTGATGAGGCTGGGGGTCTCGACCAGACTGATGTCAGCCACGGCCGTCAGCGGAATTCTTTCTCCGCTGGGTGTGTCGACGAGCAGTCGGCCGAGGCTGGCCGGGTGATCGCGCACTTCGGGAGCCGCGCGCACGACGACGTCGAAGACTGTGTCACGTTCAAACACTTGCCCCACCTGCGTGCCGCGCAACAGTGCCCCAACCACCTGATTGGTCTCACCCACCGACAGCCCGAACGGCAGGGCTTTCTGCGGGCGGAGCTGTAATTCGATCTGCGGCACATCAACCTGCTGCTCGACCCGCAGGTCTTCAATCCCGTTGATGCCGCGCATCAGGCTGGCAATCGCAGTGGCTTCGCGGGCGAGCACGTCAAGTTCGGGGCCGACGACCCGCACGACAATATCGGCGGTTGAACCGGTGAGCACTTCGTCGATTCGCTCGCGCAGA
>JAYTRB010000122.1:0-5264 GCA_043746425.1 Planctomycetia bacterium | reverse complement strand
TCGGCGGTCGCCCCGGCTTCTCCATAGCCTGGCGTATCGAGAAGCGTCACCACGACGGCCGGATCGCCCAGCGTCATTTGATAGCGGGCGACGGCCTTTGTTTCAGGAAGAATGTCGACGGCGGCCTGATGCGATCCTACCAGCGCGTTGATCAGGCTCGATTTGCCTGAGCTCACCTGCCCCACGAGCGCGACGGTGAGCGGCTGTGTGGGGGCAGGTTCGGGCGTCGGGCCGCCCCCGCCGCGAGTCGCCAATTGGCGAAACTCCGCCGGGAATGTGCGGCGATAAGCGTCGGCTCCGCCCCGCAGTCGGCCGCTGTTCATTTCGATGAGCGAGAATCCGACTTGTTGAATGAAGCGGGAGTAGAAAGAGGCGAGCAGTTCGGTCTGGACAGAGCCCATCAACGAATCGCCGGTCAATTTCACGACCAGTCCTCCCAGGAGATTCGCCGGGTTCCAGAGAATCGAAGCCGCCCACCACGCATTCTGAAAACGTCGCAACCATTTCGGAACCGACTGCAACTTCAGCCCCCGTTCCATCGTCAGCAGATGAATTCCGGGCAGAGAATTCACGATCCAAGGTTCCAAAGCATCAATCGCCAGGCGGGCCGCCGCCAGGAGTTCGGTGACCCGGACGGACGACCATACATTCTGCGCGTCGGGGTGATAGTGTCGCGCGAGTGCGAGAGCCAGGGCTTGAGTTTCGGTCTTATAAGTCGTCAAGTCGGCAAGCTGAGGCGGGGTGAATTGGTCGACCTTCAATTGAAACGTGCGCACGATCTCTGCCGCCTGCTGGTCTCGCGGAGTCCACGACGATGGCGTCGCAATGTCGGCCCGATGCGCCGTTTTGTGCCCCAGACGCCAGATTCGCGACAGACCCCAGGCCAGCCCCCAGGAGGCTGGTCCCAGCCACCACAACCATCGCAACAGGCCGGTTGTCCATAAGGCATATCCGCCCAAAACGGCGTAAACCAGCAGCGGCACAAGGACGAGCGCCGCGACGATGATCGAGTGCCGCGATATCATGGCGGGGCCCCTTGGCGCGTGGTGTGCCAGAGCTGCATCGCTTTGTGCAATTCAAGCCGGTACATTTCCCTGAGCTCGTCGGGCGAGGGAACATGTCCTTTGCGAACCTCGAGAAAGTACCAGTTCCACACCCAGCCCGACGCGTAGGTGAAGGCAAACGCCGCCGCCGCATTGACGGCCGCACCCACCCAGGGAATGAACTTGAGCCCCGCGCGAATTCCCATCCGCGCGGCCATGCGGCCGCCGACGGCTCCGCTCACGTGGGCCAGCGTTGCGGCATCCAGCGGTTGCTGATTGAGTCTGGCCAGGCGATAGGTCAAATGCGATTGAATGGCCATGACAACCGGAATGTCGACCCACGGAATCGGGACGGCCGCCGCCGTCGCCGCCAATGTGCTGTGTGCAAGAATGACGGGCATCAACCGCCGCTGGTGCATCTCGCCCAGGGCATTTGACAACTGCTCCATCTGGAGCAGAGTCTGCCGGTAGGCACTTGGCAATAGATCGAGAATCGCCTGTTTCAGCCGCTGGCCGCCGAAATCGGGAACGGCAAATCCTTCGGCGGCAGGCGTCAGATCGATCGGGACGGCGCGATCGAAGAGCCCATTGAAGCGCTCATAATGCGCTTGCAGCACTCGCTGCGAATCCTCTGGAATCGATTCGGGGAGCGGTCGCGGACTGTTGTCATACGGATCGGGCTCAGGATGCTGCTGGCCGGGATAGGCATCATGCAGGCACGTCACGGCCAGCAACACCGGACGTTGCGGGTTGGCCTTCCGAATCTGCCGCAAGGGCCGCATGATCTCGTCGGTCGCCTGATCTGTCGCCCGCACCGTCACGATTACCAGATGTGCCCGCTCATCGAATTCGGCGAGATCGGTGGCCGGAACGTAATTCGCCTCCCCGATGCCGCGCGTGTCAAGGAATTGAACGATAGGGGTCTCATCATCGGGAAAGCTGTAGAGCTCGGCGTGCTGCGTCTGAGGCCGAAACCCCTTCCCGATCACGGCCGTTTCGGCTCCGGTCAGGCAGCGGATGATCGAGGTCTTTCCCGACCCCGTTTTGCCCAGGAGCCAGAGATAGGGGATCGGCGCCTGGGCGACGAGCTCTGCCCGTCGGCGGAGAAACTCGTCGTCATTGAGCCGAAAGCGATTGAATACCTTGAAGGGGTTCCACATGGGTGATCGCGAGAGCGTACCAAGAAATGATCCGGCCGTCAGGCGACTCGTGCTTACGCTTCGGCCGAAACCGAACATTGCAACCCGACAAATGAGCGCATCAGACAGGACATTGCGTTTCAATATCGGAATCGGGGCGCGTCACCTTCACGGTCGTCGCGAACGGAGCGTGGCCGGACTGTTGTCGTCTGGCAAGTCGAACAAATTCTGGACAACTGAGTCAGTCGGCAAGACCTGACCCTCACTCGGGAAGATCGGGTGCGTCGTCTGAATTGAGAGCGTCGTCGGGAGGAAGCGCTTTGCGATCGCGTGCGAGAACCGCCTGTTTCAGAACAAACTCAATCTGCCCATTCACGCTGCGCAGCTCGCCCTGTGCCCAGCGTTCGAGCGCCTCATAGAGTGCGGGATCCAATCGGAGGAGAAATGATTTGCGGGATCTCATCCAGCTTCCAAAGCCTTTAATCGCAGACGCGTGCGGATCAGTCCGGCAAGCAATCGCCACCGCCAGAATTACGAGTATAACGTTCCTGCGTTGATGACGGGCGTTACCTCGGCTTCGCCACAAAGCACCACCAGCAGGTTGCTGACCATCGCCGCCTTGCGTTCGTTGTCGAGGTCGACGATCTGCTTCGTCGCCAGTTCTTCGAGCGCCATCTGCACCATGCTGACGGCTCCATGGACGATCTTTTGCCGGGCAGCAATAATTGCTTCGGCCTGTTGCCGCCGGAGCATGGCGTTCGCAATTTCGGGAGCATACGCTAAATGCGTGAGCCGGGCTTCGTCAACGACGACCCCCGCCTTCGTGACACGCTCGGCGAGTTCCTGACACAACGCCGCCGAAACTTCGTCAACGCCGCTGCGCAATGTGATCTCGCCCTCTTCGCCATAGTCATAGGCAAAGCTGTTTGCCAGGTGCCTTACGGCCGTTTCGCTCTGAATTTTGACATAGTCTTCAAAGTTTTCGACGTCAAAACGGGCCTGGGCGGTATCACTGACGTGCCACACGACGACAGCGGCGATTTCGGTGGGATTCCCGCGTTTGTCGTTCACCTTCAGCCGCTGGGTTTCCATATTTCTGGCGCGCAGCGAAATCTTCAATTTGGTCATGAAAGGGTTCGTCCAGAAGAATCCGCTTTCGCGAACCGTGCCGCGGTATTCGCCAAACAACACCAGAACGCAGGCTGCGTTGGGCTGCAAAGTGAAATGGCCACAGAGGAAGATGATGCCCACGACCACGGCAAGAATTGTAACGAGCAAGAACCACGCAAAGCTCTCGGCAACGGTGCCTGCCAGGATGAGCACGAAGATCGTGGCCAGAAATCCGCCCAGCACAAGCGCCAAGTTCAGTGACAACATTTGCCAACCACGAGAAACGTGAACTGGAATTTCTTTGCTCATAATTTCATCCGTATCAGGATCAGGAAACGGGGCCCAAGTGCAATATCACTATGATATCACATTGATATTGCAGTGGCAAGTCCGTCGTGATCGAAACCGAATTTCGCGAATAAAATCTCGGCTTTTGGCAGGCAACCGCCTGGATGAGAGCCAGCAAGGAAGAAGGACGGGGTAGGGTGGGTCACCGATTACGCCCAAACGCAGCCCCCCCGTCGGACGGTGATTGTGTTCTTTGAACATGGAAATCTCGATCGGTGGAATTCGAAAAGGACGAAAATACAAGAACACTAATTCTCACTGATTTACGCGAATCATCGTCATGAAAACGGCATTGAACGGCGCGCGACCGACTCAACCTGCAAACGGAATGCAGACACTTTATCCAAGGCAGGTGGCAATTCGCGTAAATTCCGTGAGAAAAGTGGTTCCAAAATATTCTCGTCGTGTAAGCCAGCGACGTCGAACCACTGCCATCCAAGGCCGCTCGCTTGGTTCCAGAGTCTTTGGGCATTCTGTTTGCAGGTTGAGTCGGTCGCGCGCCGTTGGCTGCCGCTTGTTTAAAGATGATTCGCGTAAATTCGTGTAAATTAGTGTTCTAATTTTTTTTTGTCGTGCGAATTGACGAGGAGGAATTGCTTCCACCGAAGGCCCCCCCATGCAGCCGACGCAGAGACGATCGGCGAGCGTGCTTTAAACATCAAACGCAACTATTTCTTTGCCGCTTTGGATCTGTTTTTTATTTTTATGGGAGCATCGGGCCGGGTCGGCATCGTGCGCCGCAGTACATAAATCGTGCCGTTGCCGTTGACCGTCAGAATGTGGCGACTGTCGGGACTGCACAAAACGCGACGAATGATTCCATGTGCGGGGCCTACCTGAATCACCTGGTCGGGATCATCCCGATATTTTTCGCGAGCGGGGGCGTCCCATTGCCAGACAGCGCCCGTATTGCCCGCGGCGAAAAGGGTTTCTCCCAGAGGATCGAAGGCGAGCGATTGGGCTTCGCCATCACGGGTCGCCAACTCCGTAGGAGCCTGGTCTTGATTGACCGTCCAGACAAGCACGCGTCCGTCGCCGGTTGCGGCGAGCAATTTGCCGTCGGGGCTGAAGGCCAGTTGTCGGCAGACGGTCTGCTTCGTTTTGAAAGGCTTTCCTGAGTCTGCCTTAAGATCCCACAATAGGAGCGTCTGGTCCTGGCAGGCGACGGCAAGGCGACGGCCGTCGGGATGAAAGGCCAGGGCCGTGACCCGGTCAGAGAAATCATCGAGCGTGCTCGTAATTGATTGCTGCGCCATATCTGCGATCGTCACCAGCCGGCTGTCGCCGGCGCAAGCCAACAATCGTGCATCAGGGCTGAATGCCAGCGTGCGGACGGTTCCCAGCGGCTCATTGGCCAGCGACAATTCGCGCCCACTGGTGACATCCCACAGCCGCAATGACGTCTTGAAAAATCCCCAGCCGCCGAAACCGGCGATCGTCTGGCCGTCGGGGCTGAAGACCAGCGCTTCGAGGGCCGCTGCGTTTTCGCCCAACGTGCGCATAATGGTGCCGGTTGTCATGTCCAGCAAATGCACCTGGCTTCCCTGCCGCACGGCCAGAGAACGGCCGTCGGGGCTGATATCGGCCTGTTCCATTGGCAGAGCGGCCAACGATCGTTCCATGG
>JAYTRB010000121.1:0-1923 GCA_043746425.1 Planctomycetia bacterium | reverse complement strand
ATCGACTCGCGTAAATAGTTCTCGTCGGCGACGACGGTCTGATCATTCGTCAGCAGCACCTCATGCCCATACAGATTCTGCAGCGGAGGACAGCGAACCGCGGCAGCCATGGGCATGTGACAGTTCACACACCGCAGTTCCTCAAACAGCCGTTTGCCCGCCACTGCGGGGAGTTCGTTCGCCTTGCCCCCCCCCAGCCACGCCTCATATTCGGCAGGCTCCATGACGACGACACGGCCGGTCATTCGCGAGTGGTTTGTTCCGCAATACTCGGCACAGAAAAGGTGAAATTCGCCCGTGCGCGTGGCCTCGAACCAACACGTGCTGTAGCTGCCGGGCAGCACGTCGCGTTTGACGCGAAAGGCAGGGACGAACAGGCTGTGGATCACATCTTCAGAGATCATCGTCAGCTTGACGGGCTGCCCCAGTGGCACATGTAGCGAGTTGATTTCGCGGCGGCCGCTCGTGTGCTGAAACTTCCACATCCACTGCTTGGCGACGACGCGCACCTCCATTGCCCCTGCCGGCGGCCGATAGCCCGAAAAATACAGCGTCGCTCCCCAGCCGAAAATCGCCATCGAAATCACGAAGGGAATGACCATCCAGGTGATTTCGAGGCCGAGGGCATGTTCGCTGGTGATTGTGCGATCGACTCGCGTGTTGCCACGTCGGTATTTGACCGAGAAGTAGACGATCAGAGATGCAATGAGCACCGTGAAGAACACGGCCAGGCCCAAGAGAAAGAAATAGAGCAGGTCGACGCGGGGGGCGTGCGTCGAGGCCTGTTCGGGCAAGAGTCGAAAACCGTCGTTGATCATGTTCCGGTTGCGGTCGTGGGGTAAGTTGTGGATTCCACATGATGAACAGCCGCGTCCGCGGCGCCATTGGTGAATCGGATCAGCTTCGGGCGTTTTCGCTCGCGGCGGTACATGGCGAAGAGAAAGCCGCCCAGCGAAAGCACAGTGATCGCGCCGGCCGCTCGTAGCGCGCCTGAGATCGCCAGTCCGTATTGGCCGGTGAGCGGGTCATAGTGGTAGCAGAGCAACAGCACCTGATCGACGGTCGACCCGATTCGCCCGGCCGAACTGTCGACCAGGCCCAGCCGTAAGTCGTGCGGCGAATACTCGATGCCGTAGAAATAGCGGGCCAGACGCCCGTCGGGAGTGGCGACCACAATGCCGCTCGCGTGCGCGAACTGGTCGCTGCGGGGGTCGAAGTGATAGCGAAAGCCGACTGTCGCGGCGACCTGGTCAATGGCCTTTTGGTCGCCCGTAAGAAAGTGCCAGCCTCGGGCCGCTCCTTCACGGCGGTAGGCCCGCACGTAGTGCTTCTTTTTCTCGGCTGCCAGTTCAGGTCCCTCGCGCGCATCGAAGCTGATGGTGACCACCTCGTAATCGCGACCCATCTCGAGCGGAACGGCCTGGCTGCTTTTGAGGAAACCGTTGAGCACTTGCGTGCAGAGCATCGGGCAGCGGTAGTAGACCAGCGCCAGAACCACCGGCTTGTCAGTAAAATAATCGCCCAGCCGGACGGCACGCCCCTCTTCGTCGCGAAATTCGGCATCGAGCGGCAATTGGGCGTCGAGGTGCTGTTCGATTCCCACATTGCGGAGCAATTCGGCCGTGGGGCTGGCCCCGGCAGGTGTATTGTAGGGGCCCCCTGTCGCGAAGCGCTGCGCTGCTGCGGAGCGCGAGAATGCGGCGAAAAAGAGTGCGGCGGCGAAAACCATTACGATTCGCCTCTGGTCGCAGGCAGACGCCGTTTGTCGTCGACCGAAGATCGACCGCTGCCGGGAAGACGGCACACAGCGCATCGCCGCGACATTGTGCGGAAAGGTTGAGAATCGCTTCATGGCGTACGCTCCTGTCTTTTCGCCGGCTGTAATGGTTCTGGCGGCTCTGCTGGCTCTTGTGGCCGCACTGG
>JAYTRB010000120.1:0-1846 GCA_043746425.1 Planctomycetia bacterium | reverse complement strand
GAAGCGAGTGGCAAAATATCCGACCGCTTCCAGCGTGTCTCTCTATTGGGGCGCGGCGGTTTCGGGGAGGTGTGGCGGGCGCGCGACAGCCGTCTGGGGCGGGAAGTGGCGCTGAAAGTGCCACGTTCCGACAAAACCCTGCACCCGGCGGTGCACCGCCAGTTTCTCGCGGAAGCCCGCAAAATCGCGGCACTTGACAGCATCCCCGGCATCGTCCGCGTGTTCGACGTGGGAGCCACGGCGGCCGGATTTTGCATCGTCATGCAATTGATTGACGGGGAAACGCTGGCGGACCGGCTGGCCGATCGGTCCCGTCCTCGTCTCACGCATCGCGAGTGCACGCAGCTGGTTGCCGACATCGCCACTGCTCTCGATGAAGTTCACCGGCACCGTGACAGTATTACGCACCGCGACCTGAAGCCCCAGAATATTCTGCTCGATCAAAAGGGGCGGCCGCACATCACCGATTTCGGCCTGGCCGTTACCGAATTGGAACAGCTCGCCGAAGGGTCGACGCAGCAGGGAACGAAGGCGTATCTGTCACCCGAGCAGGCTCGCTTCGAAAGCAACAAGGTCGACGGGCGCAGTGATATTTTCAGTCTCGGTGTGATCTTCTATCAGCTTTTGACCGGAGTCCGGCCGTTCGACGGCAAGACCGGCGAAGAATGCGTAAAGTCGATTCTAGAGAGCGAGCCGCGTCCGCTGCGCGCCAGAGACGCGACGATTCCCAGGGAACTCGAACGCATCTGCCTTAAGTGCCTCGAAAAACGGATGTCCGCCCGCTACCTCACTGCGGGGGATCTGGCCGACGAATTGAAGGGCTGGCTGATTGCGTCGGGAACGGTGCGCGACGAGCTGTCGTCGTCGAACCTCCCCGTCCCGTCAGTCACGGCCAGACGACTGCCCCGTTCCGTGGTCGTCGCTCTGGCCGCCGGCGCTCTCCTGACGCTCGTCGGTTTCGCCATTGATTCTCTCAACCATTCCGATGAGAAACTCCGCACGAAATCGCCCGTTGTACCATCCCACGTCAATCACGGAGGCAGTCCGTCTCCCATCCCGTCGCAGCCGCTTGGCCGCACCGAGAAGGAATTCGTCGAAGTCTTTGGACAACTGCCTCAAGTCATGTCCTGGGAAGGGAAGCGTGGGCGGGGAACGCAAAAATTCGTAGATGAACCCAACTTGAATGCCCTCGAGATTTCGTCGGAAGCGGTCTGGCTGGTCGAATTGTGCAAAATGCCGGCGGGGGACTTCGATTTCGCGATCGAGCTGCGGCAACCCGACTCGCCTGGGCGAATGGGGGTCTGCCTCGGCAAGCACCTCGAAGAACAAGGCGACAAACGTATCTTGTGTGACACATTTCAATTGATCGCTTTGCGTTATCGGCCCGCTATTCCCGAGGTGCGTCCTGCGGAATTCCGGATCGAACGCCAGAAAGTATACATCGATTCCCCAAATCGCGTTCCACAGACGTTTGGCGTCCTGGAACTTGGTACGCAACGCGTCGCCCCGACTTGGGAGACGTCGCAGCCGCGACTTGAGTTCTCAGTCCGCAATCACCGGCTGGCGCGCGTCGCCTGGAATGGTCTCGAGCTTCCGGGACTCGTCGCCAAAACATGGGAGGAGAAATTGACGTCCGAAGACTATGTGGGTCCGTTGGGGATCTACGTCGAAAGAGCTACGGTCTGGTGCAGCAAACCTGTCTTGAAACTTTTTAATGGGAAGGACGATTGATGGCCCCCCCTGCCATGCGACATTTCATCAGTTCGCCGAATCCGGCTACGATTGAAAGTGTGCCAGCGTTCGATCATCCGTCGGAGGGCGTCGATATTTACTTTATCGATGCCGA
>JAYTRB010000119.1:0-3077 GCA_043746425.1 Planctomycetia bacterium | reverse complement strand
CCAAAGAACACAGCGACGAATGACTTCCACACCCTTTTCCCACATCTCGCGGAAATCGGGAGCCGATGTCATCCGCCGCAAGCATGAGTAGATCATATCCGAACAATTCGGTCTGTCAACTCACTCGCACTCCTTTTTTCGACCGATCCCGGAATTGAGTTGAGCCGCATTGGCGAATGAAGACGAAGCCGTTGCCGAAAGCATCCCGAAAGAGCTCCTCAAATGCATCGAATCCACCGCCAGGGGCATCGACCCCACCCATCTGGCCTTTCGCGAAAGGCCATCGCCCGCGAAGACTCGCCGCAAGCCGTCAGAAACCCTAATGGCACCAAGGAAAATGGGATAATTGGGCAATTTGCGGCAAGGTAACGCGGCCCGACGTCCCCCGCAGTGAACCTTTAGTTTCAAGGGTTCTCCTCCACAATGGTCCCCTTCCTTTTCCAAAAGGCTTCCTGCATTCCTGTTTTCGCCGGTTCACTATATCCTTCAGTCGCAATCTTCCCGGTGCGTATGGCTGTAAGCCGCAGCCGCGAGTGGCAAGATTCCCACCAAAAAATCCGCAGTGGCCCGTGGCCGAGGCGAAATTCAAACAGAGGTTCCGAATGTCTGAGCGAAAAATTCTCGTCACGGCCGCCTTGCCGTACGCCAATGGGCACATCCATTTGGGGCATCTGGTCGAGTACATTCAGACCGACATCTGGGTGCGATTCCAGAAGCTGCGCCGAAACAAGTGCATTTTTCTCTGTGCAGACGACACGCACGGAACGGCAATTATGATTCGCGCGCGACAGGAAGGGCGTAGCGAAGAAGCGTTGATTGCCGAGATGAAACAGGCCCACGAACGAGACTTTGCCGATTTCGGGATCGAGTTCAACAATTACGGCAGCACGAACAGTGCCGAGAACCGCGAGCGCTGCGCTGCAATCTGGAATGGCCTGAGGCAGGCGAATCTGATCATTGAAAAAGAGGTGACGCAACTTTACGATACGCACGCCGGCACTTTTCTGGCCGACAGATTCGTCCGCGGGACGTGCCCCAAGTGCGGCTCGGCCGATCAATACGGCGACAGTTGCGACAAATGCGGTGCGACGTACAGCCCCAGCGATTTGAAAGACCCCATCAGCACGCTTTCAGGCACCGCGCCCGAATTGCGAAGCGCCAAACATCTGTTTGTAAAGATTGAGGGGTTGCATTCGTTTCTCGAACAATGGACGCAGGGGGCCGAACACCTGCAGCCAGAGGTGGCCAACTATCTCAAAGGGCATTTCCTCGGAGAGCCGCTGCACGACTGGGACATTTCGCGTCCCGCCCCATACTTCGGTTTCGAGATTCCCGACAGCCCGGGGAATTACTGGTACGTCTGGTTCGACGCACCGATCGGCTATATGGCATCGCTCAAGGAGTGGTGCACAAGTCAGCGCGAGAACTTTGATGATTGGTGGCCGCACGGTGAGAACGCCGAACAGCGCGGAGCCGAAATTCACCACTTCATCGGCAAGGACATCACGTACTTCCATACGTTGTTCTGGCCGGCGATGTTGCATGCGGCAAAGTTCAAGCTGCCGAGCAAAGTGCACATCCACGGCTTTTTGACGGTCGGTGGTGAAAAGATGTCGAAGTCGAAGGGCACATTCATTCGGGCGAGAACGTATCTCGACCATCTCGACCCGGCGTATTTGCGATATTATTACGCGTCAAAGTTGAGCTCCAAACTTGACGACCTCGATCTGAACCTTGAAGAGTTTGTTCTGCGCGTTAACTCAGATCTCGTCGGAAAAGTCGTCAACCTGGCGAGCCGTACTGCGCGCTTCCTTGGAGAGGAAGGCCTGTCGCCGCGGCGTGTGTTCGAGATGGCGGCGCGGGACGCCGATTCGGTCAGTTCGCATCAGCTGGTGTCGCTGATACCGGCGTACGCGGAAGCGGCCGATTTATATCGCGAGAACTGTGCCGCGGGCGAAGAGATTGCCCGGTCGTATGAAGCCGGCGATTTCGGTGCCGTCACCCGACGGGTGATGCAGATCGCCGACGCAGCTAATCGCTTTCTCGACGCACATCCCCCGTGGGACAAAGAGATTTCGCCCGGGATGCGGCAGGACTTCTGCACGATCGCGCTCAACTACTTCCGGCAGATCAGCCTGTATCTTGCCCCGATTCTGCCCCGACTGGCCGAGCAGACGGCTGCGCTGCTCAACCTGCCGCCAGTCGCCGATTGGCACTGGGAAGACGCGCAAGGCGCACTGCCAGAAAGTGGTCGCGTGAACAAATTTCAGCACATGCTGAAGCGCGTCGAAACGGCCCAGGTTCAGGCGATGATCGAGGCGAGCACCGAGAATTCACCAGGCGCGACCGATACAGCTCTTGCGAGCGGCGGGGCCAGACAGGATGGAGCTGAGGCGCTCGCGGCCGAGCCCCTCACGGCGACATGTACATTCGACGAATTCGCCAAAGTCGACATGCGTGTCGCGCGGGTGGCGGCGGCCGAGGAGGTGAAGGAGTCGAACAAGCTTCTGCGGTTGACACTGAGTCTCGGAGGCGAAGAACGCCGCACCGTCTTTGCGGGGATCAAGGGCGTTTATAAGCCCGAAGACCTGCTCGGCCGAATGGTCATCTGCTGCGCCAATCTGGCGCCGCGGAAGATGAAATTCGGCATCAGCGAGGGCATGGTGCTGGCCGCCGGTCCCGGAGGGAAGGACATCTACCTCTTGTCGCCCGACAGTGGTGCCGTGCCCGGGCAGCGCGTGCATTGAGCGCTCAATGAATCGCAATTCGAAAGAAAATCGCACAATAAGATTCTGCCGGTGGGATCAGCGATTCTGCACTGTCATGCACCTCGGCCCCGCGGCGAAGTTCTCGCTTCACGCAAGTGGGGCAGGCGGGGCGAGCAACCCCAGCATTTCGAGCTTCGAGCGGCATTCGTCGCGTTCGCGCGAGCGCGAGATGCTTTGCCACGATTCATCCTGCACGGCAAGAAAATCGCCTTCGGTCCAGAAGGCGCCAGCAGCTTTCGGCCGGGTTAATAACTTTTGGAGGACCGCACTTTCGAGCCGCGAGAGAAACAGGCCCCGCAGGCGGTAATC
>JAYTRB010000118.1:0-3702 GCA_043746425.1 Planctomycetia bacterium | reverse complement strand
GGAGGCGCGGGGCTGAATAAATACAGCCTCTACACGCTCAATGGAGCCGACAACGCCGAAAACACGCTTCCAAATGGCAGCCACTTTCCCCAACCGCTGCCAAATTTCCTGGCAGCCGCCGATCTCTCCTGGCAGGTGGACATCTGGAGGCAGTTGCGGAACGCCAGAGACGCGGCAGCGCTGCGCTACCTCGGCACGGCTGAGGGCCGGAACTACACCGTGACCCGTCTGGTCGCAGAGATTGCCCAGAATTATTACAGCCTTATGGCGCTCGATAAACGGCTTGAGAATCTGGATCGAACCATCGCGCTGCAGGAGCAAAGCCTCGAGATCGCCAAGGCTCAAAAGGAAGGCGTCCGCGGCACAGAGCTGGGTGTGCAGCGTTTCCTGGCCGAGGTTCGCAGGAACCAGAGCGATAAGCTGATCATCAATCAGGAAATCATCGTCGCCGAGAACCGTATCAACTTCCTTGTTGGTCGCTTCCCAGAGCATGTCGAACGCATGTCAGAGGGATTCTTCGATCTGAACTTGCACGCGCTGAGCTTGGGAGTGCCCGCCGAGCTACTTCAGAATCGCCCCGACATCCGCCAGGCCGAGCGTGAGCTGGCCGCTGCCGGGCTCGAAATCGAGGTCGCGCGGGCGCGATTCTATCCCAGGCTGATGATCACCGGAGGCGCCGGCTACGAGGCCTTCAACCCTCGCTATCTGTTCTTGACTCCGGATTCCTTGATTTACGGAATCGCTGGTAACCTGGTCGCGCCGTTGATCAATAAGAATGCGATTCAGGCCGACTTCATGAACGCGAACGCCAGGCAATTGCAGGCCTGCTACAACTACCAGCGCGTCGTCCTCAATGCCTTTACCGAAGTGATCAACCGCATTTCCATGGTGCAGAACTACAGCGCGAGCATCGAGATCAAGAAGCAGCAGCTGGAAGCGCTCGAGGCCTCAGTCGAAGTCGCCACCAAACTCTTTCAAGCCGCCCGCGCCGAATACATCGATGTGCTATTCGCCCAGCGCGATCTGCGGGACGCGAGAATGGTCTTGATCGATACCAAAAAGGAACAACTGTCTGCCATCGTAAATACCTATCAAGCCCTCGGCGGCGGTTTGGTGCCGACCGAATACCTCGAACCAATGGCCGAACCCCCCGGGTCAAGCAGCTTGCCTTCCCCGAGTGCCCCGCCCGCAGTCAGTCCCCCTCTCGTGCCACTGGCGCCCGACACAAGAGCCGAAAACCAATGACGGAAAATAAAATGGTGTCGGGAACGATTGTTTTGATCAGACTGCGGAACGAGCGCTCGCTCCATGCCTGGATCCCAAAAGAGTAAATCAAAGGTTCCCCGACACTTTTTATTTTCCCCGACCTCGCCGGTTCACCCGACGAAAAAGAAGAGACAGAACACTAATTCACACTGATCTACGCGAATCGTCGTCTGAAAAACGTAAGCCAACCGCGCGCGACAGACTCAGCCTGCAAACGTGCAAACGAAACGCCCGACGACAATGCCGCAGCCGGGCATCAATTAGTTTAAATTAGTGTGAATTAGTGTTCTTCCTTTCGTTTCCTTTTGTCGTCTTGAAAACTCAAGAATCAAGATTCCCCATTGTTCAGCAAAGGGGGGGCAAAGCCGATGGCCACTGCCTGAGGGCCCGGCGGCATTTCATTTTTTGGTGAAGCACGCGGCGGGCCCAATATTTTAAGAAATATCAGGCGACGAAAAAATCATGCGTAGAGAGGAGCGATCACCTCGCCGGCGTTGAGCCGGTGAGGGCGCCCCAGACGGTCGACGATCGTACTTGCCGGGTCGATTCCAAGCGCCGAATACACGGTGGCCCCCAGATCGGCCGGATACCAGCCCCGCGTCATCGGATAGGCCGCATGCGCATCGCTGGCTCCGACGACTTGCCCGCCGCGCACTCCAGCGCCCGCGAACAGCGCCGAGAAAACGCCCGACCAATGATCTCTTCCGGCGCCAGGATTGATCTGCGGTGTGCGGCCGAATTCCCCGAGACAGACCACCAGAACTTCGTTGAGCAGTTGCCGCTCGTCGAGGTCAGACAGCAGCGCCGACAAACCCCTGTCAAACGGGGGCAACAGCCGATCTTTGAGCTGCACGAAATTGCTGCCATGCGTGTCCCAGTTGTTCATCGTCCCCATATTCGCCTGAACAATCGGCATTCCAGCCTCGATCAGCCGCCGCGCCAGCAAGAGTGACTGGCCGAAAGCATGGCGGCCGTAACGATCGCGTGTTTCCACGGGTTCACGCTCCATGTCGAAGGCCTCGCGAAAGCGGCCACCCGCGCTCAAGAGCTGATACGCTTCGCGCCGCGATCGCGTCAGCGCCGGGCCAGCCAGCGTGGTTTCCAGATCGCGGCGCTGGCTGTCGATCTCAGACAAAATCGCGCGGCGATCGTGCAGGCGCTGGATGGTCAGTCCCGATTGCAGGGTCAATTCTTCGAGCCTGAAATTGGCCGCGTTCGGATCCTTGGTGACATGCCACGGATCGACCTGGCTTCCCATAAACCCCCCGGTCTGACCCGAGAATCCATAGCCATTGTGCAGATAGGTCGGCAGCATAACGCCGGCCGGAAGTCCCTCGGTGCCCGGCCGCAGTGTCTGTAACCCGGCTGAATAGCACGGCCAGTCGCTTCGACTGGCCATGTGATTTGACCCCGCCGGCAGTTGATTGATGCCCGTCAGGACGAAGTGCGTGGCCTGCTCGTGCCCCGGAAGATCGTGCGTCATCGAACGGACAATCGCAAACCGCTCGGCCATCTGCGCCAACAAAGGAGTGTGCGGTCCGATGCGGACGCCCGGCACACTCGTGTCGACCGGTTGAAATTCTCCGCGAATTCCCGCCGGCGCGTCGGGCTTGAGATCCCAGATATCCTGATGCGATGGCGCGCCGGTCAGGAAAACGAGGATGACGCTCTTCGCCCTTCCCCCACTCGGGCTCGCGGGGGGCATGGCTGTGGCCTGCCGCTGCGCGACGATATCGGCCAGCCCCAGCCCGAGCACTGTCGAGAAACCGATTTGAAGGAATTCCTTGCGCGATACGCCATGCGGGGTGCGGCCTGAATCGGGCAACTCGGGCATTGAATGTTCCGCTGAATGAACTCGGTGAGTTGGCAGCTTTCACCGGCAGGTGGGTGGGTATCTCTCTCTTGAGTATATATCGGCATTTATTGATGTGTCAATCCTGTGAATTAAATCCCGCGAGCGATTCATTGGGTTCATTCTGCGCCGGTTTTTTTTCGCACGCCCGAATTGCTGCCGGTCAGAACGAAGTGGGGTTGCCTCTTCGTGGCCGCGAAGTTCGGACGTCGAAGATCGGGCGGCAAGAAACCGACAATCGCCAACCGTTCGGCCATCTCAGAGAGCTCAGATCAGGGGCAAAATGTTAACTTATTAACTTTCAACTTGACGGTCATCGACAGCGACGGTACGATGCTGATGTGTTAAATAATTAACAGAAAGACGCCGCCGTGACGCGCATCAGCACTGAAATGCTTACCGAACGAGAATCCCAGATTATGGACGTCTTGTGGAAGCTCGGCGCGGCGCCGGCCGACAAGGTTCGTGCCGAACTCCCCGGCGAGCCACACGACTCAACCGTTCGCACGCTCTTGAGAATCCTCGAAAACAAGGGATATGTCGTCCACGACGTCCTGGGCAAATCGTTCATTTACAAACCCGCC
>JAYTRB010000117.1:0-14655 GCA_043746425.1 Planctomycetia bacterium | reverse complement strand
GTTTTGCCGAAGCCGATTCCCGGGTCGAGCACGACTTGTTCGCGTGCAATTCCCTGTTGTTCGAGAGCGGCGAGCCGCTCGTCAAGGAACCGGGCGATTTCCTCGACAACGTTTTCGTAGTGCGGATCGTCCTGCATTGTCTCTGGGGTGCCGCGAATGTGCATGCAGACGACGCCGGCCTGGGCCGCGGCGCATACGGCCGGCATTTGCGGATCGAAGGTCAGGCCCGAGATATCATTGATGATGTGGGCGCCGGCATCCAGGGCGGCGCGGGCCACGCAGGCTTTCGTGGTGTCGACTGAAATTAGAACGCTGGCTCGCCGGGCGAGTTGCTCGACAACCGGGATGACCCGTCGCAACTCGTCATCGAGGGCGACCGGCGTCGCGCCCGGTCGTGTCGATTCGCCGCCAACATCGATGATGCGTGCCCCTTCGTCGAGATGGCGCAGCGCCTGGTCGATTGCCGAGTGGCGTTCCAGAAACTTTCCACCGTCAGAAAAACTGTCGGGGGTGGTGTTGACGATGGCCATGAGCCAGGGGAGGTGGGCGAATGGCAGGCTCTGTCCGCGAACGGTCCATGAACGTGGGGAAGAGGGCGGGGCAGGGGGCGCGAGCAGCATTGATTTCGCGTTTTCGGTTTGAGATTGGGAATTCGCGCTGAAGGCCAGGGGACTCAAGGAGACCCCCGACGGGTCATCGGCTTGGCCGCCGCTCTCTTGGCGCGCCTTCTTCTATGTTAATTTGCGGGTTTTCGGGCTGTAAATCAATTCGGTGGTTTAGGAAAGTTTTTCCCCGGTTGGTTTGACAAGGATCAACTGCCTTCCTATTCTACCTACTCGATTGGCAAAGGCGGTATAGTTCGTACCATCTGTGTGGATGTACTGGCTTACCAACTCGATCGAGAACAGCGGGCAGGCAAACAAATTCCGGAACCGGGAAATGCGTTCAAGCCTGCTGGTGTCGAGAGTTGGAACAGAAAAGTACGGTTCGGTTCAGTTTGTGTTGTGCCACATTTCAGTTCACTAAGGAGAAATCGCAATGACTCGTAAGCTGTTGTCTCTGGCAGCCGTGGTCGTCGCCGCGTTCAGTCTCGCCATGAGCGGTGCTGAAGCCCAGGCGCGAAGCTGCTGCAAAGCCCCCAGGTGCCACAAGGTAAAGTGCTGCAAGCAGAAGAGCTGCTGCCGGTCGAGCTGTGGTTCGAGCTGTGGCTCGAGCTGTGGTTCTAGCTGCAACACCTGCAGCGCGCCGCGCTCATCTTGCTGCGCCCCCCGTCCGACTTGCTGCGCTCCGCAGCCGACCTGCGGTGCGCCAGCTGCTTCGTGCTGCGCACCGGGCGCCCCCGCCACTGGTGGCGAAATGGCTCCTCCGGCACCCGCCGAAGCTGCCCCGGCCCCGGCCCCCAAGGCCTAGTTCTGGTCTTGATGTCGAATTCCGGTTCCAGACAGATAACCGGGTTCTCACGGCAGTTATTGCCAATGAGAGCCCGGTTTTTTTGCGCACAGGAGTTTCTTGCGCACTGGGGCGATTTCTATTGCCAACTTCTATTTCCATCAACTTTTTAGCAGCCCGAGTTTAGAAGCCGACCCACGGTGCGGGGCGCCATCCGTCGGAAAGTGCCTGGCGAAATAAAACCCACGGCTGCGATTGCGCGCCCGTCATTCGAGACGCGACCATTCATCGTCTTTGGCACGATAGAGGAATAGAGCCCGATCAGGAAACAGCCGTTTCACCTCAAGAATCGGGATGCTCTGGGGGAGATAATGCGCAATTAAGACCGGGCCGCTGAGAGCCGGAGAATTCGTCACATAATCGATGTGGCGGTCGCCCGGATCGGATTCGACCAGCACCAACGCAGGGGTGGGCACGGCCATGCGAGAGACGAGTGCGGCGAAACGGCCGTGTTTTTGGCGGGCATACAGAACCCGGCCAATTCCCTGCTCGTAGGGCGATGACCATACGCCGCTGCTCACTGTAAAATTCATGGCCACTGCGGCCGCCACAAATGTGCCCCACCAGAGGGTGAGGGCCGAGTTGGCTGCTGCTCGCCAGGCGCGCGCCGCCTCGATGGAAATGACGGCGGTCAACACCGCCCACAGCGGCCCTGACTCGAACACGTAATGGTGGTCCTCCATTCCGACGAACCAGTAGGGAATGTGGACAGCGTGCAGCGACAAAATTCCCGCGAAGATCAGCCACGTTCCCGACGAGAGCCGTCGCCATAACACCAGGCCGCCTCCGACCGTTAACGTCAGGGGCAATATCCCCAGCGTCCATTTCCAGCTCGCCGTCAGCCGCGCAGCAGCGTTGCGCGCCGCCAGCTCTGATGTCAGGTTCTCAGCCCACTTGTCGTAGTTGTCGATGACACGCGGACCCAGGCGCTTCTCTCCGCGGGTGACGTTGTTGAACCCGTAAACGTGGCGCGGCGTGTGCAGGTCGAGATAAACGCTATAGGGCGTCGTCCACCCACTGCCGGTAATGACGCGATCGACACAGAACATACCCACGCTCGCAGCCACGAGCGGTACGCCGAGTGCAACCAATGCCAGCAGGCGCCGTGCCCGTGTCGGGGCGCCTTGAAAACGAAGACAGCCCCCGCGCGCTGCCCACCAGATGAGGTACACCCCATAAGGCAGGGCCATGCCGGCCGCGGTTAGCGGGCGGCAGAGCGCGGCGAACGCCAATCCGATACCCGCGAAGGCGGCCCAGCCGTACATTGAAACGCATTTTCTTTTTTCTGCGGGGCAATGAAGCGTCGTGCCGCGAACCATACGCAGGAAGCCCAACACGAACATTCCCAGTCCCACGAGCGTCGGATGGTGCGCCAGCAGCAGGTTCGAGAAAAGGGCCATTCCGGGCGAGAGGGCCGTTAAAAGCCCGGCTGCCAATCCGCCGGCATCACCTGCGAGTTCTCTTCCGATCCAGAACATGAGCGTCGCGCACAGTCCTCCGGCCAGCCATTGTCCCCAGTACGGATGCCCGGCCGCCACAAAGGGAGCCATCCACAATCCGGCACCTGGAAAATACCGGCTGGCGAAGCGCCCCTCGTTTAACACATGCATTTGATCGAATAGCCGCGGCTGCTCGTGGCTGGGAAACGAAATTCGTCCGGCCATAAACGTCTCAGCCTGAAATAAATAGCTGTATTCGTCGTGATACGCCGGGGGGAGATCGTCGAATCGTTCTGCGACGCGCCAACTGGCGGCGAGCGAGACGCACGCTACCAGCAGCGAAAGGCCAACCGGTCGCCAGCGCGCGATCGCGCCCTGCCCGGCAGGGCCGTCGATAAACACGCCTACCTGGTGTAATGACCGTACGAGAAGATTCCCGCGACGCAAATACCGAAAGCGACCCAGCCACCAGAATACCGGGGCCGCAAGCAGCAACACGAAAAAGACGAGCCTGTCGTCGGCGCCCAGTAACCATTCGATCGGCGATTGAGGGCCATCGGAAACGCCGGAGCTCAAACCGAATTCAACCCCCAGGAAGAGGCTCCATCCGAGGAGGTACGGGAGACACCACGCGGCTGTCGGAACAAGCCGTTCGACATGCAATTCCGGAACAGGAACAGAAGGGGCGGCAGTGTGGGGCATGAGTATCGAGCTACCGGCCGAAGACCTGTCGGCGAGCAATCGGTGCGTAACCCATGACGACGCCTGCGATTAACCCGGCGAAATGCGCGTAATTGGCGATCGGGCCGATCCATCCCGTCATGCAGAGCACCAGCCAGCCGAGCATCATCGTCACGCTCGACCTGGGAATAAACATTCCCGCTTCCCGATCGAACTCGCTTTTCATCCACGCGTATCCGAACAATCCGAAGGCAACGCCCGACATCCCGCCAAAACTCGGCCCGCTGAACACGTATTGGGCCAGATTTGAAATGAGGGCGATCACGAAGACCATTGCTGCCAGTCGCCATGAGCCGCGCCGAATCTCGAGTACAGTTCCCAGATTGTGCATGGCCATCATGTTCATCAAGAGGTGCATCGGCCCGAAGTGTACAAAGATTGGAGTTATCAGCCGCCATATCTCGCCAGACAGTACCTCAGACCCCGGACGAAATACCAGGTGATAGACGCCGTGAATATCATAGCTGGCGATCAAAAGATTCTGGAGAACTGGGTCGCGGCCGTCCTCGCCGAACCCCGTGGCGAACCACACCAGGCAACTGGCGGCGATCAGTAGCATCGTCACCGGTTTGCGGCGGGAGATTGACCATTGCCCTTTGATGTCGATCACATTCCGCTGCCGGTCCCTTTCCTGGCGGAGCAATTGTTCGCGCAAACGCCAGGCCTCGCGCTCGGCTGCCTGATAGCGTTCGTCCTCCGGATTCTGAAGAAAGCGGTTAAACTCTTCGCGAGCCTGAGAGACGCGGTCTTCTTCGATCGCCCAAATGGCAATTCCGCCCTCGGCTTCTTCAACCTGAATCCGGATCCCCAGCGTCAACAAGTAATCAGCGATTCGCTGGACCTGCTGTTCGTTCGCCAGTGTTCCAATCTGCCTCATCCCAAAAGTCCTTTTCGGCCCATCATAATTGATTCGAGGGCCGGTTGACAGATCCCGAACATTGCTGATATATTAAAGCATTGATGCGTTGTGGTGCGATAGGCTTTTTAGCAGACCAAATAACCGATGGGCTTCCCAAAAGCTTGACGGGAGTGTTCATCGGCCTCGGAGAGTCTGTCGCGCAAGCTTGAGAGGGTGGTCGTTATTGTGGTCGTTTAGACCGATGTGTCAGCCTGAAAAGGCTAACCTGCCAGGAGGCTTCCGCTCATGCTCATTATTCCCGGCCAGCGCGGTCAAGATAACTGTGATGGAAGCGTATCCCGCCGCGAATTGCTGCGCGTTGGCGGTTGCAGCATGCTGGGCCTGTCTTTGGCAAATGTTCTGGCCCAGGAAGGGCAAACCAAGGAAACCAAAGTCGGCGGCCCGGGTTTCGGCAAAGCCAAGAGTGTCATTCTGGTCTACCTGCAAGGGGGCCCCAGCCATCTTGATTTGTGGGATCCGAAAGAGAACGTCCCCGACAACGTCAAGAGCGTCTTCAAGCCGATCGATACCAAACTTCCGGGTGTGCAATTCACCGAGGTGCTGCCAAAGCTGGCCCAGGAGAATGATAAGTTCACGATGATTCGCTCGATGAGCTACACGCCGATTGGTCTGTTCAATCACACCGCGGCGATTTATCAGCTGCACACGGGCTATACTGCCGACAAGGTCAGCCCGTCGGGTCAGTTAGAGCCCCCCAGCCCGGCCGACTATCCCACGCTGGGTTCAAATATTATTCGTCTGAAGCCCCCTGAAATTCCGATGCTGCCCTTCGTGATGATGCCTCGCCCGTTGCAGGAGAGTAACGTCATTGGCAAGGGAGGCACGGCTGGCTTTCTGGGTCGGGCCTATGACCCCTATACACTGTACCCCGCCGGCGATGACATGGACTTGGCGAAATTGGATCGGCTCAATATCGACGATCTGAAGTTGCGGTCTGAGATTTCGAGCGCACGGCTCGAACGCCGGTCGCGACTCCGCGACGTGATCAACGCGGGAATGCCGGCCCTCGATCATGCCGTCAGCAAATCGGCGATCAACGAATACTACGGCAAAGCGCTGGGGCTGGTGCTCTCGGGACGCGCCCGTGACGCCTTCGATCTCAATAAAGAAACGCCCGAAATGCGCGAACGGTACGGGCGCAACACGTTTGGCCAGAGTTGCCTCCTGGCGCGGCGTCTGGTCGAAGCCGGCACGCGATTCGTTGAAGTCATCTGGCCGAAAGTGGCCAACTCAGACAACCATTCGTGGGATCACCACGCCGGGCTTTCTAC
This sequence comes from Planctomycetia bacterium, assembly GCA_043746425.1. Classification (GTDB taxonomy): domain Bacteria; phylum Planctomycetota; class Planctomycetia; order Planctomycetales; family Planctomycetaceae; genus JACQFH01. The sequence continues at coordinate 8,836 of JAYTRB010000117.1, read as the reverse complement.
GCGCATGAAGACGCAGTCGGGCCCGATGCTTGATGCCGGACTGTCGTCGCTCATTGCCGATCTCGACGAGCGCGGGATGTTGAAAGATACGCTGGTCGTGGCGCTGGGCGAATTCGGCCGCAGCCCGATCCGCGGGGTCAGCACTTCGGGAAACTCGAACCAGGACGACGGACGCGATCACTGGCCGTATTGCTACACGGCGGTAATCGCCGGCGCCGGCGCCCGGCGCGGTTTCGTTTTCGGCAAGTCCGATAAGACGGCGTCGGCCCCGATCGAAAACCCGGTTCACCCGATTCAGCTGGTGGCAACGGTGTACCACAGTGTCGGGCTCGACCCGGCGACGATTATCTACAACCACCTCAACCAACCCCGCGAGATGGTGCAGGCCGACGTTGTGGATGGGCTGTTGGCTTAGTCCTCTTCAAAGATGGCTGGCTGACGCACTATTGCAAAATCGCGTACAGAATGATGTTAACGCCCAGCCTGACGGCATCTTCATGAACATAGCCCGTACAGGCCACTGAGGCCTGCCGTTCCAGCGCGCAACTGATGTCGTATTTTGAGTAAATCACGACAAACCGACCGTTGACTTCGACCCCTTCGAGAAAGGGCTCGACTTTTCGAACCGAAGTCGCCAGTGCCGCGCCGGCATTTGCGACTTCAGGTTCGCGTCGTCTGAGGGTTTTTAAATCGTGCCCCCCGTTCTTTGATTGAAAAATCTCATGATCGGCGGGAATGCGTTTCAGCGGGTTGTCGGGAAATAGCTGTTCCATCAACCGTCGGAAACTGCGATCAAACGCTGGCAGACCGCAGCAGGCGTCGGAGATGAGCACCCCCCCCTGCTTGATGTAATCGCGAAGCTTTTCCTGTTCGCGCTGGGCCAGGACGAACTCATTCCGGCCGTGCATGTACATGATCGGATACCGGAACAAGCTCGGATCCAGCAGCGTCAGATCATGCTGTTTGGTTGAGACGGCCATGCCCGCCGTCTGCCGCAGGGCCACAAGCAGGTTCCTGAGTGCCTGCGGGGCGGCGTCCCAGTCGCCGGTGTAGCGTATCTTTGAAATCTGCAACAGATCGCGTTCGACCTTGTCGGCGCTGGGGCCGACCGGCATCTGTTCACGCTGTTCGAGTTTGTTGAGTATTTCGCGGCCCGTTACATAGGCCACGACGTTTACTCCTACCTGGGTTGACTTGACGATCATCGACAACAGCTCTTTGGGCCGGCCGGGAATCTCGAACGAGGTCCATTTGTCCCACAGGCATGACACGTCGTTCGGCGAGTACATGATACTCGTGCGGCACCCGACATCGACGCCCCATAATTCGGCCGCCGGTTCGCCGGTCGTCTTGTCGAGCAGATTGAATTCGCTGCGGAAAACGGGATGGTCGGCCGTCAGTTTCTTAAGCTGCGCTTCTGAAGGAGGATACATTTGCCGGATCAGGTCACGAAAGCCTTCGTCAAATGCAAGGCTCCGGCAGCAGTTGTCGACGAAGATGAAGCCCCCCTGCAGAACGTATTCCTTGAGCAGAGCCACCTCCTGCGGTGTGAAGTGTGGCGCTTCGGTGCCGTTGAAGAACAGAATCGGCGCTTGCAGCAGATCGGCGACCGTCGCCTGTGCGACATCGACGGTCTGCCAGGTGAGAAGCCGGGGCCATTTCGGGCGGTTGCTGATGTACTGCGTAATGTTTCGAACGTCGTCGGGGTGGCGATTCCAGTCGTTGCCCACGACATTCATCCGCGACGGGTCGCGCGGTCCGTATTGCAGTTTGTTGATCAGCACGGGAGCCAGCCCCTTCGAGAGAAACATGAGCACGAAGCTCGTGCCTTCGATTGCATCCCTCCCGCCTTCATTCCATGATCCGGAAAAAGCGTTCTGCGTACTGATGAGATACTCGGCTCCTTCGCGATACCAGTCGTGCTTCTGGCCACGGTTGTTGACGAAAAACCGACGCCCGCTGAATCGACCCGCCCGCTCAAGGCCGTACAGGTAGTACAACAGCCAGCTCGGAGAACCCGTATTGTGCGTCACGGCGAAATTGTTTCCCAGCCATCTGCACGCGTCTTCAAGCTCTTGGTCGTCGCGCGGCGGGCCACAGCATACGGGGTTTCCGCTGGCATCGAGCTCTTTTTCGTCGGCACGCAACATGCCCTGCGTAATCACGAGAGTGGCAATGCCGGCGACCGTCATGCTGCCGGTGCTGCCACGGGCCATGCTCTGCGAATTGTACGACCAGCCCCCGTCGCCGTTTTGGCTGATCAGCCAGTGTCGGCGCGCCAGTCGCCACGTTTCGAGACTGACGGGCACACCCATTTCCTGGGCATCGCGCAGGCCGAGAACCGCAAACTGACCGTTGCTCCGGTCGCCCCCCCCAAACCGCATGTTCTTGCCATAACTCCAGGAACCGGCATTGCCCCCCTGGCGAATCTGGATTTCTTCGAGATCGTTGACCAGCCCCAGCACTTTGGGAATGTCGTGCTTGCCATCCTTGGCAGCGGCCAGCGCCTGAATCATCAGCGAGATTTCATAAGTCAGGCTCGGGCTCTGCTGCCGCAGCCAGTTCAGCCCCCGCGAAATTTCGGGGTCGGCCACGGTCATTCCCGTATTTAAAAGAGAAAGCAATACGAGGCTGGTTTCGCCCACGACGTGATCGTCGGCATTCCACGACCCGTCGGGCTGCTGAGCCTTCAACAGAACCCGTTTTGCCCGTTCAATCGCGTCGAGAACCTGTTTGGCCGTTATTTCTGCGGCAACGAGGCCCCCGCCTGGCGCAAGAAACAGCGTCGTGGCACAAACCATACCAAGCAACAACGGGCGCATAGACCGTCGCATGAACATCGTCTCCCAAACAGGCCAGACAGCCAGGTCAGTCTCTGCGGCAACTCAGACCGGCGTTGCCGCCGGTCATACAAATCATTAGGCATTGAAAAATTCATTTCGAGAACGCAGGCCGCTATTTCCTGATTCCCGAGGGTTTGCCGGGCGTCCAGCCAGTCAATTCGGCGTTCAGCATGAGAGTCTGCCCATCGCGCAGAACTTCAAGTAAGACCTTGTCTCCCACGTTGTGTCCGCTCGTAATTTTGGCCAGATGATCGAAATCGGTAAGCTCTTCGCCATCGTACTTGAGAATTTGATCGCCGGGCTGAAGTCCTGCCTTATCCGCCGCTGAGCCCTTTTCAACTCCTGAAACCAGGCAACTGCGATCCATGGTCTGCACTCCCAGCCGCGCCCGGCCCCGGGTCTGCACCTCCAATTGAACCTGCATACTTCGCAGCGACTGCTGCAGTTGTTCGACAGCGGCTCCCGAGACGTCAGCCCCGTTAATCACATACACCGGGGGGAGCCGCGCGGTCAAGTATGTAGGAAGCGACTCGCCCATGCGTTTGAGATTCACCAGACCCGCGTCTCCCCCTTTCCACTCTTCGGTCAGCATGATGTACTCAGGAAAAATTCCGCCAAATTCCAATTCGGCATTTCGGAAATCACCTTCGCGCTGCTTCCGCGGGACGAGGCCGCCGAGGGCCTCAATGCGGCTTATGGCCCGCTTCCAGCGGCGGATGCGACGGCTGTCGGGTTGCGGGGGCCAATTCGCATCTTGCGGCGAGAGAATCGCCCGCGCCCGCAGAACCACCGAGCGCAGTGAAGACGTCGCCAGTTTTTCGAGCCCTGCTTCGGCGGCGTCAAATGTGGTCGCGTCGTCTGAGTCATAAATTGTCCCCAGGACACGGAACGCCCGGCAAGTGACTTCGAGGTTCTCTCCCCCGGCCGCCGCCAGCAGCGGTTCAATGGCATCGATCCCGAATTGTTCGAGTTTCCGCGTCGCCTCTTCGCGGATTTCAAATTGGGGGCTTCCCAGGCGGGAAATGAGGGCCACGACGATTTGCCGGCGTTCGAGTCGAACCGCAGCCGAGTCGCCCGCGGGCGACTCGGCGCCCGGCTGGGCTGGAGCAAGCCGTTGGCCGCTTGCCGGCTCATCGCCAGCCGCGACGGTTCCTGCGACCATCAGCACGATCGCAATCGGCAGCATTCGCGTCATCACCATGACTGGGATTTCCTGACAAACCAAATTCCTTTGATTTCCCCGTCAGGATTATACGCGAAAAACACGGTATAGGGGCAGTCCAAATGAGCCCGCCCGAAATGATCGCCCATGTTGCTGTGACGATGCATTATGGGAAGCACCATAACATTCTTTGATGGGCAGACCATCGAACGGCCATTACCGTAAAATAACCCATGGCGTTTTATCCGCGGCAGCCCTGCGTTCGCCGACTTGCCGACGTACTCGGCTGGTCTTTAATGTACAATGATCCTGACTGCCCCGGCGTTTTTTACACCATTCGATGACAGGGCAGTCGCAGACAATTTGTTGAGACCATTGATCGATGCCGCGCACCAGCCTTCTCGACCGCGATGAATATATCGAACAGGCGTACTTCTTTCGCGCCTTTCGCGAACGGCTCGAAGAAAACGTCCCGGCGCAGGATATTCTTTCGTTGATTCATGAAGAGATTCTCTCTACGACCAAGCTCCCCCTGGCGATCGAGTTTCTGAAAGGCGAAATTCTGCACACCGGGAGGCTCTCTGATGGCATGGCACGCCTTTCGCATTACTTCACTGCATTTCAGACGTTCGTCATCAACCGGGCTGAGGAAGATCGTTCGCGGCTCAATCAGAAAACCGCCCTCGACATTCTGCAGCATGAGGCCCGGTATCGATCCGGCACCCCGACACCTGCAGGACTGTTTGCGTATCAATTCGAGTCGATCAGCCGGAACAAGCTGGGCTACGACCGCGGCATGGAAGCCATGGCCCACGACTCAATGTACGATGAAGTATGGAGCGACTGGATCATGCGTGCCCGATTGCAACTGGGGGCCGTTGATTTCGCCGATCTGATGTATCTGTTCAGCGAAGAGATCGTCAACGAGCGCCGGCGGGTATCGGGCGATCCGAACTTCAAAGCCCCGCATGCGATTCTGTTCGGCGCCAAGGAAGGGCGTATCGCCAAAGCCAATCGCGGGAAAGATCCGCTGTACATGTTCGCCGCGCTGCAGCGACATCTGGGCTACCCGGCCGTGCCCCGTTCGCGGCCGCTGGGGGGCCCTGAACAAGAAATTCCCGCGCTGCAGGCGAAACTCGCCCAGATGGAAAAACGTCTGCAACTGGTCGAGACCGAACTCAAAGGGAACCTTGACCTGTCTCAATTCTACGTCAAACCGCCAGAGCCGTCCGCCGAGTGAAGCTGCGACAAATTGTGAAGGGCGACAGCCGCGAGGAATTCAAATCCCTCGATGAAAAGTGACGCTCATACATGGCAGGCGGCTGCTGGGCCAGGCCCACAACCCGGGAATTCATGTTTTGGCGCGTTCATAGAGCAAGGTAAACGCATACAAGACCAGAAATGCCGCGATGGCCAGCAGCGTGTCGGCGACTCCCCGTGTGCGGGCGACTGAGGCGAGTAACGGCCTATACCACGGCGCTTCGAGGGGAATGACCGGCTGCTCGGGAGAGCCGGTGGCAATATTCAGTCGCAGGTGCGATTCGACGGGAATGCGTTGCTCCTGGGGGCTGGCGACGTCGAAATCGGAACGGGCCTGCTCACGCACAAACGCCGGGTCGTTCGTCTGGGCCTCAATCACCTTCTGCAGGCGGTCGACCTGCTTCATCAGCGCCACCAGCTTCCACTGATTCGCACGATAATCGCGGTTGAGGGTTAGAAAGGCCAGCAGTTTGGGAGATAGGGTGACCGCCCCGAACAGCCCTGCCGCCGTGAACAGGCACAACCAGAAGGCCAACGAAGTCAGCCAGGTTGTGCGCGGTTCACGTGCTGTTTTTTCCAAATCACTCATCGCGTGTCGACTGGTGCCCCAGGTTCAGGTACGGTGTGAATCGTTCTCAGAAGTCACACCCTTCCAAGTATCGACACACGACAACTCACCCCTGACCGCAGGGCCCTGCCGGCCTCATTTTTGCCACAGCTTGCCGCCATAGACGGCAGAGTCTCCCAGCAGCTCTTCGATGCGCAAGAGCTGGTTGTACTTGCAGATGCGGTCGGTCCGGCTGGCCGAGCCGGTTTTGATCTGGCCGGTGCCGAGGGCTACGGCCAGGTCGGCGATCGTGGTGTCTTCGGTTTCACCGCTGCGATGGCTCATGACAGCCGTATAACCGTTACGGCGGGCCAGTTCGACGGCGTTGACCGTCTCGCTCAAGCTGCCAATCTGATTGACTTTGACGAGAATGCTGTTCGCAACGCCGTCATCAATTCCCTGCTGCAGGCGCTTCACGTTGGTGACGAACAGATCGTCGCCCACGAGCTGCACTTTCTGCCCCAGGGTGTCGGTAAGTTTCTTCCATCCCTTCCAGTCGTCTTCGGCACAGCCGTCTTCGATCGAACAGATCGGGTAATTCGCCACCCAGCCTTCCAGCAATTTCACAATTTCGTCGCTGCCGAGTGTGCGTCCTTCAAATTTGTAGGTGCCGGCCTCTTCGCTATAGAACTCGGTAGAGGCCACGTCGAGGGCGATCTTGATTTGCGAACCAGGTTTGTAACCCGCTTTTTCGATGGCGAGCATGATGACGTCGAGCGCCGCCTGGTTGTTCCCCAGCGCGGGAGCAAAGCCCCCTTCATCTCCGACGGCCGTGCTCATCTTCTTCTCGGACAATACCTTCTTGAGAGCATGAAACGTTTCGACGCCGGCCCGCAACGCATCGCTGAATGTATCGAACCCTAACGGCATGACCATGAATTCCTGCACGTCGATGCCATTGTTCGCGTGAGCCCCGCCGTTGATGATGTTCATCATCGGGGCCGGCAGGTACTTGGCCCCCACTCCTCCCAGATAGCGGAACAAAGGCAGAAAACTGGCATGTGCGGCGGCATGCGCGCAGGCCAGCGAGCACCCGAGAATGGCGTTCGCTCCCAGTTTCGACTTATTCTCGGTGCCGTCGAGTTCGAGCATGACGTTGTCGATCGTCAATTGGTCGGTGACATCCAGCCCGATCAGTTCAGGAGAAATTTCCTCGTTGATGTTTTCAACGGCTGTCAACACTCCCTTGCCAAGATATCGCGCCTTGTCTTTCTCGTCGCGCAATTCCACGGCCTCATGCTTGCCAGTACTGGCGCCGCTGGGAACAGCGGCCCGACCGATCGTTCCGTCTTCGAGTTCGACATCGACCTCGACCGTCGGATTTCCGCGGCTGTCGAGAATTTCGCGTGCATGAACTGCTTCGATAATAAGACTCATGGATTCCTCGTTCCTCGATGGTGTGGCCGTTATTGAAGACGCCGTGCCGGCGTGCGTTGTCCCAGTCGCATTGTTGCTACTTAGGGCAGAATTTACCACGATCAGCCGGTGGTTGCCCCTTGAAAAGAATGATCACGCGGCTGATTCACGCTGCGGAATCAATTTGCCGGAAGGCCTTGAGGGAAAATCATTAGCGGCCATCGTGACCAAAACACAATGTTCTTGATTTGTCGGTCGAAACGCGACGATTCATCGTGTGAATAATCTGGCCGATCGCCCCCCACGCCCGATGATCGGCCAGCGATAGGCGGCAAACGGTGTCGACAGGACGGATACAAGAAAGAGAAACGTGAATCGTCACTGACTGGCGCTGCGCGGGGATCTGAAATCTCAGAAAAGTCGCTCTCGGTGCGGGCGGTTTATGTCCGTTTTTCTTCCCCAAAATCACAATTCGTGGGCTCATATCCGACGCTGGCGAAATCGACCGCATCATGAGTATTCGGGGCCAAAACGCGAACAATCATCGCCAATGGTGGCCAGAACGGGTAAACTCGTGGGTACAACCCTTTGATGATTCTCAACCCAGGAATTCCTACCGGAATGTCACGAACCGACTCCGCTGCTCTGACCGCCGTCGCTCCCCGAAATGAAGCGGCGCCACAAGCCGCGACGACGCGATTGCCGCTCGAACCGATGGATCCGCAGATGACCTCGATTCAGCCCGGCAGCGGCGTGTGCCTGCGTCTCGAACTGGTGTGGGGCCACGTGCGACGGGCGTATTTGAAGACCTTTCGGCGGCGATACGTTGCCCAGATGGCCGCCGTGCGCCGCGGCGATAGAAATGTCTGCCCCTTCGAAGTGCTCGATTCCCGGGACGTCAAGTTCTACCGCAATCTCGGCGGGTATTATTGGGATCCGCAAGACGACCCGTTCACCTGGCGCGATCGGCTGGGGTTCGCCCGTGTCGGCCTGGCCGAGCTGTGGCTGATCTCCGGAGCGTTTTTTGCCGTCGCCGTCGGCTTGATCTGGGTCTTCTGGCCCTTGGCTGTCGTTCCGGCTGTTCTCGGATTGTGCATCGTCTGGTTTTTCCGCGACCCGCGGCGTGTCATTCCGCAGGGAGCAGGGCTGGTGGTTTCTCCGGCTGACGGCAAAGTGGTTCACATCGAGGAAATTGACCACGACGAATTCATCGGCGGCCCGGCCCTGCTCATCGGTATTTTTCTATCTGTGTTCAATGTCCATATCAATCGCGCCCCGGTCGCTGCACGCGTCATCGGGCTGACCTACCGTAAGGGTAAGTTTCTAAACGCGATGCTTCCTGAATCGGCCCGCGAAAACGAACGGCTGACCGTCCGCATCGAAGAAAACGCCGCTCCGCACCGCCGGATGATCGTCCGCCAGATCGCCGGGTTGATTGCCCGCCGCATCGTCTGCTGGGTCAAACCAGGAGACGACCTCGCTGCCGGCGAGCAGTTCGGCATGATCAAACTCGGCTCACGAACCGAAATCGTCATCCCCCGCGAAAGCGGTCTGTCGATTGCCGTCAAAATCGGCGAAATGGTGTGTGCCGGAGAAAGCGTGCTGGCG
>JAYTRB010000116.1:0-3137 GCA_043746425.1 Planctomycetia bacterium | reverse complement strand
TCTTCAGCCACGGCCGTACCGACACACTGGCACATGCGCTCAAACGGAATATTGATGTCGTGCCCCGATTCTTCCTTTGTCGCCGGAGTGAAGATTGGTTCGGGAAGCAGATCGCTTTCACGTAGTCGGGGTGGCAACGGAATGCCGCATACCGAACCTTGCTGCTGATACTCCTTCCATCCCGAGCCCGACAGGTATCCGCGGACGACACATTCGACAGGAAAGACGCGTGTCTTACGAACGACCATGCTGCGCCCCGCAAGCCCCTGCCGGTCGGCGCCGGCAGGCAGCGGTACGTCGTCCGGGTTCATGCTCAAAAGATGATTCTGTGTCGCGAGCCGGGAAAACCACATCGCGCTCAGCTGTGTAAGAACCCGCCCTTTGTCGGGAATGCCCGCGGGAAGCACCCAATCAAAGGCGCTGATCCGATCAGTGGCGACAATCAGCAGGCGGTCGCCGAAGTCGTACACATCGCGCACTTTTCCACGACGCACTTCAACCCCGGCCAGTGAACTTTCGATCAACGCATTCCCCAACATGGCTCGATCCTTTCTGGCTTATCAGCCTGTATGCGACGGCCAATGTAACAGAATGCCCCCCGGGTCAAAACCAGCCCGGGCCAAAACCAGCCCGGGACATCCGCGATTATTTGCTCTCCTTTCTCAGGTCTCAGAGACTTCGCGCTCCAAAAATAAAATGGAAAGATGGCAGTTCGCGAAATCCCGCTTGCCCGCAGTGCATCGGCTTGCACCGCATTGACCGACGGCACACAATAGGCAGACCTTCACATTTGCCAATCGGTTAAGAACCGCGCTGCGGTTGCGGTTGAGTCGGCAGTCTTCGCCGAATCGCTTTCATTCACCAGGACCATCAGATGCCGGCGCCCACCGATCCTGCGGCCATATCGCCGTTTCTTCTTGAACCAGAACAGCCACCATCTCGTTCCGTGTACCGGCTGTTTCGCTTCTGGTTCGGCCTATCGCTTGACGTCCCGCCCCGCGCCTATGCCGCGAGCGGATTCGGGCTGATGGTGTTGAAGTATGTCATCGAAGCGGGGCTGTTGTGGTACTTTTCGGCAAAGGTCTTCACGCCTTTCGACTTTTTGAATCCGATTCTCAGCATGCGACACGAGTTCTTTAAAGCGCCGGCCCCCGGATGGATGCCTTGGGCGTTTTTCTTCTGGACGTTGCCGTTCTTGTGGGTGGCCGTGGGAATGAGCGTCCGGAGAGCGGCCAATGCAGGAATCACCCCGTGGTTCGGGCTGATCGTGCTCGTTCCGTTTGTCAACTTCGTGGGGATGATCGTTCTGTGCCTTCTTCCGCGTCGCGCGGATCGCGCGTGGGTCAATCGGGCCGTCGAACCACAGGACCAGCATCAGGTCAAGAGTGCGATGATCGGGGTCGCGTCGAGCCTCATCATCGCCTTGGCCATGCTGGGAGTCGGAGTCTATGCTCTGAAAGACTATGGCGTCACGCTGTTTCTGGGAACCCCCATCTGGATGGGAGCCGTCAGCGCTTTCCTCTACAACCGACCCTTTCCACGCAGCTTTCTGGGAAGCCTGGTCGTGGCAGAACTATCGATCGTCATTGCCGGAGCAGCCCTGCTGCTCTTCGCATTCGAAGGTGTAATCTGCCTGGCAATGCTTTTTCCGGTTGCCGCGGCGATGGGCTTGCTGGGGGGACTGATCGGTTATTTTCTGGGAGCTTTCACCTCGACCCACGGCCGGAACATGACATTTGTCGTATTCCTTCTACCGCTTCTGGCGGGGGCCGAGGTAGTCCATCGACCGACCCCCTTATATGAGGTTGTTACGACGATTGAGATCGAGGCCCCGCCACAAGACGTGTGGCCGTTCGTCATCGGCTTTTCGGACCTCCCCGAACCCGACCCGTGGTACTTCAAACTGGGAATTGCCTACCCGAAACGCGCGACAATCAAGGGAAGCGGAGTCGGCGCGGTGCGACACTGCGAATTCTCGACCGGCCCGTTTGTCGAACCGATCACCGTCTGGCAACCCGGCGAACGCCTCGCCTTCGATGTCGCGTCGCAGCCACCCCCCATGCACGAACTGAGCCCCTACCGGCATGTTCATCCACCGCACCTCGATGGTTACCTGCGATGCCAGCGCGGCGAGTTTCGGCTCATTGCACTCCCCGGGGGGAAAACGCGGCTCGAAGGCAGCACGTGGTATGAATTTGAAATGTATCCGCAAGACTACTGGACGATGTGGTCTGACGCCGTGATTCGCCGCATTCATTGGCGTGTGCTCGAGCACATCAAACGACTGGCCGAAGAAAAACGACCATCGCGTCTTCCGAATGATTGAGGATTTCAGAAACCGACTCTATGAATGAGATCATCCGCGGCCCTTGAATCGTTGCGCCCGTCCTGTAACATACGAGTGATCGCTGTGCTTCGTCTATCGACTGGATTTGAGCCGATTGGATTTCGCAGCGTCAGGCCGGAGTGGTGGAATGGCAGACACACCGGATTCAAAATCCGGCGCCCCTGACAGGGCATGTGGGTTCGACTCCCACCTTCGGCACTTTACACGGCAGGGACTTACGTAAAATGCCAGCCAGGTACGCCGAGAGCACAGAGAGCACAGAGAACCAGGAGTCGTGGTAACAATTTGGTAATAGCGTTGCGGTGGCATTGGAGCGGCAGATGGTCGCACTTCAGCACCGCAATGGCAGCAACCGCGTCCTCTTCCCTTACCACGGAAAACAGGAAAGTTTCACACTCGGCGGGTCTCGAAGGACGAGGTCTTTCAAATGACCAGGTCTCAAATGACCAGGTCTCAAAGGACGAGGCGAGAAGAAAGCCGCCCAGGTTGATTACCGGCTGTTGCAGCTGAAACAGCAGTTCGCCACGCTGCCGACCGGCGTCGGTATCGTCGAGCCGAGGCGTTAAGTGCCCGGCGCCTTGACAGTGGTGGCACGCCTGAATTCGACGAACTACTCGTCCGCGCTGAACTCACGAAACGCGTTCCGAATCGCGGAGTGGCGAGACCAGGTTTGCTTGATCGTCAGTGTCCACTTGATCGGTTCCATGGAGACGTTGGCAAAGCCGCCAGCTGAATCCCATTCGTCGTCATCGCCGACGTTGTACACGGCTTTTCGAAGCCTTTCGAGCGA
>JAYTRB010000115.1:0-6448 GCA_043746425.1 Planctomycetia bacterium | reverse complement strand
TATGGCTGTACGTCAATTGAAACGGTGGGTCGCAACAAATATTTTCAGCCCCCTGCCCCAACCTGTCACGGGGTGAAAACATTTTGGGCTGCCCCCCAGAGGCTATTGGCAATGTCGCACGGCACGCACCACACGCCCGTTCACTCTGACGTGATAAGCGAGAGACGGCCCATTGAAAGTCAAATGCCGTAGCACTTGCACCACGCATCCAGAGGCCCGGCACTCTCTGCTCGTCTCGTCTCGCGGCCTCTTGCCGGCACTTTTTTGCGAGAGCTATCGTGCGCCGAGGTTGACGACGTCGCCTGTTTGCGCAGCGCGACTGATGGCATCGCACACGGTCTGCACCGCGATCGCGGCGGCAGGCCAGCTGGGTTCAAGACGACCCGAGCGAACGATTTCGCAAAACTTTTCGATCATCCGAACTTCCTGAACACATCCGGGAAAGTCGTGTTGTGTGGCTTTTCCCTGGCTGTCGTGCGTCCAGAACCTGCCTTTCGACGCATCCCACGGGTTGACGAAATCATCGCAGACAAGCGAGCCGGTCGTGCCTGCGACCTCGAACCACTTGCGCCACGTCATGTCGAAGCCACAATCGAAGGTCGCGATGCGCTCGCCGCTGAACCAGAGCATGGCCGAGAGATTCATGTCGACCTCACGTTCGTAACGGGCTGTGGCGAACACCCGTTCGGGAAGTTCACCAACGGCCCACAATGTCGCGAGAACGCAGTACCAGCCCAGGTCGGCGAGCGCTCCACCACCCAATTCGCGCTGGAATCGAAAATTGTCGGCGCCGAAAATGCTGCCGTTGACCGAGAAACCGGATGTCACCCGCCGCAGCCGGCCGAGCGTTCCAGAAGTCAATGCCTGTCGCATCGCAGACGTGCGGTCATGATGAACCCACATGACGCCGTCCATCAATTGCCGATTTGCAGATCGGCAGGCCTCGGCCATGCGTTCGGCTTCGACGAGATTCATCGCCAGGGGCTTTTCGCAGAGTACATGTTTCCCATTTTCAGCAGCGCAGCACGTCCACTCGCAATGCAGCGAAGGCGGGAGCGGAATATAAACCGCGTCAATCTCCGGATCGTGCAACAATTCCCAATAACTGCCATACGTTTCGACGCCCGCATCGGCAGGCAGAAAGGCCTGCGTTTCATGTGCCACAGCATGGCCCACTGTATGCGTATCGACCCAGGCCCTCGCGCGCGACTTTTGGCGGCTGGCAACGGCAACCAGTCGGGCGCCCGGCGCCGAATGAATGGCGCGGCCCACCTTGTTGGCGATCTTCGCCGTGCCGAGAATGCCCCAGCGGACGTGGCGGCTGTTGTGGGCGACGTTCATCGTTCGTAAGTTCCTACCAGCTCTCCTGTGGCGAGGATGTGTCCCTGCATCGCCGCCAGCAGGGATGCTTTATCGACACCCGGTTCAAGATCGAGCGGCGCATTCAAGGCGTAAAGCTGGAAGTGATAATGATGCAACCCGTGCCCTCGGGGCGGTTCGGGGCCAGAATACCCGATGCGATCGGGCCAGGAGTTCTTCCCTTGCAGGGCTCCCCCAAGGGCAGCAACCCGCAGTACCGACGGAATGTGTTCGATCAACTCAGTCGTCGACGGCGGAATCTTGTACAGGATCCAATGCACCCACGGTTCGGCCGTCGGTGCGTCGGGGTCGTCGACGATGAGCGCCAGTTCGCTTGTCGTCGGGGGAATTCCCGACCATACGAGTGCCGGCGAGACGTCGACGCCATCGGCGGTGTGCTCGCGGGGAATGAGTTGATTCTGCGTGAAGGCCTGGCTTTCGAGAATCATCATTATGATCTTTACTTGAGGAATTCGAGGCAGGAATTCTACAGCCTTCAAGAGGTGAGGGAACCAGCGGGCAGAGTCTGATTCCCGGGGCAACTTCTGCCTTTGCATTGTACCGGGCGAAAAAGGACCTTACCATTGGACTTGCCCGCGCTCGCCGGGCATTTGACTATTCCTGAGGAGCTCTGACGTGTTGCTAATGAACCATCGACGCGCTTACGCGTATTTCGTCGTTCTGTCATTTGCCGTTCTGGCGGGGTTGATGTTGTTCGCGACATCGCGGCCCCTCGCCGCCGCCGAACCGGCAGACGATTTGGCGCAATTTTACGGTTTTGGGCGGCTGGAACTGATGAAGTTGCAACAGCGCTCGCAGAACATGCTGGCGGCCGATTTGAACAACGATGGTCGAACCGACCTCATTTTAATCGACAACAGCCATAGCCGCCTCGATTTTTTACAACAGCGTGCAAAACCCGAAGCGCCTGCCAAATCCGCTGGCACGGGCAAGAGCAACGCCATCGAAAATGATAAGCGATTCGAGCACAAAAAGATTGCCCTCGATCGCGAAGTGGCGTCACTGGCCGTGGGAGACTTTAACGGCGACGGACGCAAAGATCTGGTCTACTTCGCCGTTCCTGACCAGCTCACGATTCTTTTTCAGTCGGCCACGGGCGATTGGACCAACCGCAAACGCGTGCGTCTTCCCGATGTGCAACCGGCACTCTGGATTCTGGCGGCAGGCGACCTCAACGGCGACGGCAAAGACGATCTGGCCGTGTTGGGCAAGCATGATACGTATCTGTTGTATCAGCAGGCGGGGGGAGAGCTGGCCGCTCCAACGCGATTGATGAACACCGGCGAAAATCTGGGGCTGGCGCAGATTGCCGATCTCGACGGCGACGGACGAAACGATTTGTGTTACTTGTCAAGCAGCGATCAGGATCGCCCGTTTGGCGTCCGCCTGCAGACCCCCGACGGGCACCTGGGGCCCGAATTACGGTGCGAGCTCCCCAAGCCCCGTGGCGTGACGCTGGCCGATCTCGACGGCAAACCAGGCCACGAAATTCTGGCGATCGAAGCGCAAACCGGCAGAGTGAAGGTTCACCAGTTGCAGAAAGCCGACGCCAAACAGGGCGAGCTGGCCGCACAACTCGTCCAATACGGCTTCGGCCAGCAGGGGGCGGGCAAAAATCGCGATTTGGCAACGGGCGATGTCGACGGCGATGGGTTGATCGACGTCGTGGTGACCGATCCTGAATCGGCGCAGATGATTGTTTTTCTGCAGCATAAGGGAGCCGGGCTCGATTTAGGCAACATGTTTCCCGGACTGATG
This sequence comes from Planctomycetia bacterium, assembly GCA_043746425.1. Classification (GTDB taxonomy): domain Bacteria; phylum Planctomycetota; class Planctomycetia; order Planctomycetales; family Planctomycetaceae; genus JACQFH01. The sequence goes on along the minus strand of JAYTRB010000115.1, from coordinate 3,310 downwards.
GGGGCCGAACAGGTTCGCATTGGCGATGTCAATGGCGACGCCAGAGCTGACGTCGTCGTGCTGAGCACGCGGGAAAAAACGATCGGCATCAGCAAGATGGAGAACGGACGGCTGACGTTTCCGCATGGCATGCCGCTCGATAAAGAGCCGGTCGCTTTCGATCTGGTCGATTTGAACCGCGACGGCCATCTCGAAATCGTCTACATCGGAAAAGAACGCACGGGGACATCGACTAAATATGCTCTGCAGGCGCTGTCGCACACCCCCACGGGTGAATGGCAGACCTACAAGTTCGGCGATCACGATTCGATCGCTGTGAACCCCAAGAGCACTCCCGAGCGGCTGACAGCGATTGACGCCAATCATGACGGCCGGCCAGATTTTTTAATCTTTATCGGAAACGACCGACCACCGCTGTTCTTACTGACAAACCCGCAGGGAGTGCCTGTCGAATTGCCGTCGGCAGAAGGTGGATTCGGACTGGGAAGTGTGGCCGCTGGCGGCCTGTTTGTCGGACAGCTCGACCAGCCGGTAATTCTCGTGGCGCAGAACAATTTTGCCCGCAACGTGGACGTGGGCGAGAAAAACCAGTGGCAGGTGCTCGACCAGTATAATGCCGCCGAGGCCGAAGCCAAGATCGTGGGCGCGGCGACAATCGATCTGGACGGGCAACCGGGGCGCGAAATCGTATTGGTCGACCTGGGGGTAAAAAAACTTCGCGTTTTGCGCAAAGAGGGAACAATCTATCGCCCTTGGCGCGAAGTCGAAATCGGCGCTTTCCCCTACCGGTCGACGCATGTGGCCGATCTCAATGGCGATGGCCGCGACGATCTGTTGTTGTTTGGTTCGGGAAAGTTCGGCGTGCTCTACGCCGGCCGCAGCGACCCGCGGCTGAAGACGATCGCCGTTTACGAATCGAAGCAGGACAAACTGCGCTTCACGGACCTGGTCGTGGGCGATCTGAACAGCGACGGTCAGCCCGACGTTGCCGTCATCGACACCCAGTCACAGTTGGTCGACATTCTCAATTTTACGACCGCCGGCGGCTTGCGGCATGCCTTGCAGTTCAAGGTGTTTGAGGCCAAAACCCTCGTCAGTGAAGAACGCGCCGGTTCTGAGCCCCGCGAGGCAGTCATCGCCGACGTGACGGGCGATGGCCGGCCTGACTTGATCCTGCTCAGCCAGGATCGGGTTCTGGTTTATCCACAGGACGACCCCCCGAAAGACACCCCGGCGGCAACCAGCGCACGTTAAGCCGGCACTTTCACTTCGCGGGCACTGTAGCACTCGGGGGCGCGGTTGTTTCGCGCGGCATAAAAAGCGGCGAGCGAAAGATTCTCAAGCGGTCGAGCCAATACTGGGCCAGAACTCCCAGTGTGGCAATACCGTATTTCAAGCTGCGGCGAAAATTGATGCTCGAGGCTTCGGCAAAGTAGCGGACGGGGACGGGAATGTCGGCGAGTCTGAAGCCGAAGGCTACCGCTTGCGCCAGAAACTGGCTGTCGAACACGAAATCATTTGAATTTCGCTCGAAAGGAATCGTTTCGAGAACCTTTCGCGAGTACGCCCGAAACCCCGAATGGAAGTCGCCGAGATTCTGCCCCAGCGCCAGGTTTTCGACGATCGTGAGGCAGCGGTTCGAAATGTATTTGTAGACCGGCATTCCACCCGCAAGCGTTTCCTGCCGCGAGCGGATTCGCGATCCCAGTACACAATCGCAGATTCCCAGCCGTAAGATTTCGACCGCCACGGGAATCAATCGGCTGTCGTACTGATAATCGGGGTGAATCATGACAATATAATCGGCTCCCGAATCGAGAGCCCGGCGGTAGCAGGTCTTCTGGTTCCCGCCATACCCTGTATTTTGTTCATGAATGATGACCGTCAGCCCCAGCTCACGGGCAATGGCAGGCGTACCGTCGCGGCTGCAATCATCGACAAGAATCACTTCGTCGACCGCGCCTGGCGGGATGTCGCCCACCGTATACCGCAAGGTGGCAGCGGCGTTATATGCCGGCATGACGACCACCGTGCGGAATTTCTGCGGGGCCGGCTGAGGAATGAACCGCGTCAGGGCGTCTGGAGCCGATACTGATTCGACGGTGGACATGGGAATGAATACGCCTGCCGAGGCCAACACCACAAAAAAAACTCAGGTCGACCAACCCGAACTGATCACCCGCATAATTTTGACAGCTTCGCGCAGGAAATGCCAATCCCGCCTGACCAGCCTTTGGCGAATTACAGCCCGTTCTTTGTCGAATGCGCTGAATTTTCGGGTACACGGGCCGTCGGGGGCGGCGAAATCAGTCATGCAGCCGAAACAATCGTTTGAGCGCGATCATCAGGCCGTGCGGTGTGCCGTCGCGGGCTTCGTCGCGCAGCACCTCAAGCGGCGGGTGCAAGAGCTTGTTGACCAGTTGTTCAAACGATCGTTCGATTTCGGTGCGGTCTTTTTCGAGGTGCGGCAGGCGCGTAAAGAGTCGCGCCAGCTCTTCGTCAACGACTCCGTGGTGGTGTTCGCGCAACCGCTTGATAATGGGGCCGGTAGCACGGTGATACAGCTCGGCCATGAACCGGTCAGTTTCCTGGTCGACGATCTGCAACGCTCTTTCGACTTCACGCGAGCGCGCGGTGCGGTGCTCTTCGCACACCTTGTCGAGGTCGTCGATGCAATACAGGAATACATCATCGTCGATATCGCGCACGGCGGGTTCAAAATCGCGAGGTACGCCCAGATCGAGAATGAACACGGGTTTGCCACCGCTTTTCGCGCGCACCCGACGGAAGCGTTCGCAGTCAACAAGGGGCGGATCGGCCCCCGTCGTGCTGACGATGACATCGGCCTCGACGAGCCACTCGTCGAGCTTCTCAAATGGGCGGACGACTCCACCGAATTGGGCAGCTACTTCTTCAGCCTTTTCGCGGGTGCGGTTGGTCACCCGGACGTGGCGCACCCCTTCGTGTTGCAGGTAGCGCAGCGTCTCAATCGCCATCTCTCCGGCCCCGATGACAAGTACGACCTTGTCATCGAAGCGGTCGAATATGCGTTTGCCGAAGTCGCCGACAGCAACGCTGGCAATGGAGACGCGCCCTTCGGCAAGCCGGGTATCGGTTCGGACGCGCTTGGCCACATTCAGAGCCCGCTGAAAGAGGGCATTCGTCAAGGGGCCGCTGGCCGAGTGCGTCTGGGCCAGCGTGTAGGCCTCTTTCACCTGGGCGACGATTTGCGGCTCACCCAGCACCATGCTGTCGAGACTCGAAGCCACCTGAAAGAGGTGTCGTACGACGTCAGGCCCGCTGCGTTCCA
>JAYTRB010000114.1:0-4947 GCA_043746425.1 Planctomycetia bacterium | reverse complement strand
CAGAGCCCGCACGCCGCGCAGCCCCGAGGTTGCGACGGGAAAAACCGGCGTGTTGCTGTCGGACACGCGCATTTTGGCCGTGAAATGAAACGTGCATCCCTGGCCTTGTTCGCTGTCGAACCAGATTTTTCCCCCCAGTAACTCGACGAGCCGGCCAGAGATTGCCAGCCCCAGACCTGTGCCGCCGTACTTTCGGGTCATGGAATTGTCAACCTGTTCGAACGCACCGAACAGCTTGTCGCGGCGTGCCTGGGGAATGCCGATTCCCGTATCGCTGACGGTGACGTGCAGCACCAGATCATTGGCAACCAGCGATTCGGGATGCGCGCGGATCAGAACTTCGCCGCTGGAGGTAAACTTGATGGCATTGCCCACCAGATTGATGAGCACCTGCCGCAGTCGCGTTGGGTCGGCCAGCACCCGATCGGGAAGGCTGGCGTGAATATCGGAGATGAGTTCGAGCCCCTTGCGATGCGCCTGCACTGCCAGCGATTTGAGTGTGCCGCCGATTGTGTCGCGCAGGCTGAACTCAACCTCTTCGAGGTCGAGTTTGCCCGCTTCGATTTTTGAAAAGTCGAGAATATCATTGATGAGCGACAACAGCGACTCGGCCGACTCCTGCACGATTTTCAGATATTCACGCTGCACGGGCGCCAGTTCGGTTTCGAGCACGAAGTCGGTCATGCCGATGATGGCGTTCATCGGCGTGCGAATTTCGTGGCTCATGCTCGCGAGAAAGGCGCTTTTTGCACGACTCGCGGCCTCGGCTGCGTCTTTCGCCTTCTGCAATTCGGCCTGGGTCTGCTTGCGGCCGGTAATATCGCGGAAGACTGCCACCCCACCGCGAACGATGTCTGAGCCGTCGAGCAGGGGGGCGGCATTCGTGCTCAGCCAGATTTCGTGGTTGTCGCAGGGCCGCCGGTAATACATTTCGGCCTCGCGGACAATTTCGCGCCTCATGGCCCGCGCCAAAGGGCGGTCTTCTGCGGGGTACGGCGTCACTTGATCGGGCAGGAACAACGCCTGCTGACTGGTGGCCGTCTCGGCCGTGAAATCGCGGGGAACCGAGCCGAGAATTTTTTGGGCCGCGGGGTTAAAGGCCAACAGGCCCCCCGCTTCGTCGGTGACGACGACACCGTCGGCGATGCTGTCGAGAATCGACTGTAGAATGCCGGCCTGCTGCCGCAGCTTGCCTTCTGATCGCGCCAGATCTGCGTTGCGCTCGGCGAGCGCCATTCTCGTGCGGGTGCGCTCGATTGCGTACCGAACGGCCCGTTCGAGAACAGCCGTACTGACGTGCCCTTTGACGAGGTAATCCTGGGCGCCTTCCTGCACTGCCGTCAGAGCTGTCGTCTCATCCTCAAAACCGCTCAAGACAATGACCGGCAAGGTGGGGGCTGCGTTCTGCACCGATCGAAAGGTATCGAGTCCGCGGCTGTCGGGAAGTTGCAAATCGAGCAGCACGGCGTCGAACTTTTCTTCAGACAAGCGCGCCAGCGCGGCCGACAGCCATTCGACATGCGTCACCTTAAAATCGGCCTGCCGGGCATCAGACAGGAATTCACGAATGATGAGCGCATCATCGGGACTGTCTTCGATGAGCAATAGATGGATCAGTTGCCGGTTCATCGCTGGCGCCGTCGTCCTCCCCGGATCCATTTCGTTACCGCCCCTGAATTCACGGCTTCGTCAATAATTGTGCCGGAAAGCGTTGCCGCGGTCAAACGGAAACTACGCTTCGCAGACAACACTCGTGCCAAAGGTGACGATGAATTCTGATCCGCCCCCGATTCTGGGCCGCACCCAGGCCGAACCGCCGTGCCGTTCGGCGATCTGCCGGACGATCGCCAGCCCGGCGCCCGTCCCTTCGACTTCGCGTCCCACAGCGCGTTGGAAGAGCTGAAAAATACGTTCGGCATAGCCGGCTGGCACACCGATGCCGCGATCGAGCACGACCAGCCCTTGGCCCTCAGGTTCATTCTCGCCCGAATGATAGGCGACGATTTCGACATCGGGGGCTTCTCCCTCACGGGTGAATTTCAGCGCATTGGCAACGAGATTGAAGACAGCCTGAGTGACCCAGCGACGGTCGGCGGCCACGTGGGGAAGCGCGCCCACAACCCGCACCTGCCCCTTCGTGCGTTCGATGCGCGATTCGAGCTGTTGCACGACATCGGTTACGACTTCGGCCAGCGCGACTTCCTGCGTGGGATCGACCGACCGCTGAGCCCGCGAAAGTGTCAGCACGTCTTCGAGCAGCCGGTCGAGCCGCTCGGCCCCGCGAATGACTCGCCGCAAAAAATCCTGCCCCTTGGCGTCGAGCTGCGCCGCGTTACGGTCAGAAACCAGCTTGGCGAAGTTATGAATGGCCCGCAGCGGCTCGCGCAGGTCGTGCGAGGTGACGTAGAGCAGCGTCTCGAGGTCGCGATTCTTGCGGCCGATTTCTTCTTCGGCCCGCTTTCGTTCGGTGATATCGCGCAGGAACATCGTAAAGACCGTGCTTCCCTCGAGGGGCACCGGCTGCATCGCGATCTCGGCGTCAAACCGCTCGCCGTTGCGACGCACCATTTGCTGCTCGAGGCGTTTGCCCAGCATGGCCCCCATTTCACCGGCATCGGTGTAGCGGTCGAGCGTATCGCGATGGCGATCGCGGGTCGAATGCGGCAGCAATGATTCTCCGAGGTCTTTGCCGAGCACTTCCTCGCGCCGAAATCCGAACGTTGCTTCGGCCGCCGGGTTGAATTCGATGATCTTGCCCTCCTGGTCGATCGTCACGATGCAATCGAGGGCCGCCTGCAGAATCGCCCGGTTCCGCGATTCGCTTTCTGACAGTTCTTCTTCAGCGCGCTTGCGATCGGTGACGTCCCAGAAGGCGACCTGCACCCCCGCGACAGATCCGGCGGCGTTGTACACCGGCGCTTTGAGAACTTCGACAAAGCTCCTTTCGCCGCTCGGCAGCCGGTGCTCTTCGACCGTCTGCAGAACTTCCCGGGTTTGTGCCACCCGCACATCGTCGGCCCGATACTTTTCGGCCAGTTCTTTCGAAAAGAAATCCTGGTCGGTTTTTCCTACAATTTCGGGAAGAGATTTGCCAAGCTCGCGGCACACCGGCCCATTGACAAACCGAAACCGCCCGTCGAGGTCTTTACAGATGAGGTGAATCGGCAAGCCTTCGGCAAACGAGCGGTACATCGCCTCGGCGTCTTGAAGGGCCGCCTCGGTCGTTTGCCGCCGGGCACTCTCTTCGGCACACCGCTCGACCAGTTTCGCGAATTCGGCCCCGGGAGTGATGACCAGCTCGTATTTGGAAGTGTCAACCTTGCCGGCTGCCCAGTCGGCATCAGCGGCGATTTCGACCTCGACACCGGCCAGTTGCAGAATCCGCGAGACAGTCGCGGCCTGAGTGGCATTACCGTGAACGATGAGCGCCTGAGCCATGCCGCAATCCTTGCGTCACGAATCGAAAGTTGAGTTGGGTGAACCGCCCGATTGGAGTACTTCAGAGTAACGATCCGTCGGCAGAACGGCAATGATCGGTGCGATCGTGCCACGGGTGGCCATTTATTGCGCGGTACATCCTGCCGAGCGCACACCGCGGGCCTTGGCCTTTGGTTGCGGGTCGTCTTTTAAATGGCCCACTGTGTCTTGGGGCTGCGTGTCAGGGCTGCTTCTGCTCTTCTTCGGTCTCTTTCTTGCCTCCGAACGCGGCACGAAAATCGTTCTCGACGGCAGCGATCGTCTTTTCAGGGCCATCGAGCTTGAGGAAGTAGGGGCCCGACTCGGTTTCGATGACAACGTTGATGACGCGCCAGCCCGGCATTTTTTTCGATTTTCGTGCAATCGGTGGCCCCACCGACTTGTTGTACGCGCCCGTCAGATCGACCAGGGTGTACTTGCCCTTGGCCGATTCTCCTGCGGCTGATTCGCCCGTAACGATTCGTACCTCACGTCCCTCTTTGTCGAACTGGCCGATCCAGCGCTCGATGTTGGCCTGTACGCCCCCGGCCCCGCGCTTTCCGAAATAGAACACGGCGAATTCACCCGCGTCTTTGTCGCCCTCAACGGGTGGAACCGCGAATTCGGCAACCCGTGGCTCAGTGACTTTCCGATTCTGCTTCCAGCTTTCAGGGACATTGAGGGTGAGGTCGCCCGCTTCGATTTTCTTTCGTTTGGGCGCCGCTTTCTCGGCTTCGTCAACATCCTCGGCCCGCAACGAGGTGTGCAGGACGAAAATGAAAATCGTTATGAGAGCGGCTCGAAAGTTGTGTTTCACGATAGCCTCGCGAGGACAGGGGCAGATGGCATGGCCGATTCGACTTCCCGAAATCATGCTGCAATCGGGCAGGCTTAGCAACCCTGTGGTGGCGGATCGGAGGGCCAGGTGTGACTGTTTTTCTGGGGTGGTGACGCAAAACTCACTGGAGGCGTGCATAATAGTCTGGCGTTCTTTCGCCACCGCGATTCGCGCTTCGCGAATCGACCAGCCCCTGAAAGCCGAGCCTGATGCCGACTGAAGAAATCAAGCAGCACGCCGAATCAAGTTCAGCACCCGCCCTTGCCGCGTCGCGGGCGGGGTGGGGGCGCCCCTTGGCCGTCGTGGCGGGGGTTGTGTTCGTCATTTCTTCGGCTTTTCCTGTGGTGGCCGGCTTCGTCAAGGACCCAGAAGCCTGGCCCAAGTGGTGGGGTTGGCTGGACGTAGGCCTGGCGTTTGTCCTCGCGGCGCTGGCGTTCACGCTCATCGGGTTTACGCAGGGAAAGCTCGACAGGCAGGCCGATGACGCGGCCTATCGTCTCTATCGGGTCTTGACGCATGGCATTCTTGTGATGTGCGTCGTGTACTTTATCGCAGGGAATCAAATCATTTGGACCCAATGTCTGACAGGCATCAGTTGGCGCATGTGGTTATTCTTGTACTGTCTGCCAGCATGGTTTGCTGCGTTTGGGACG
>JAYTRB010000113.1:0-3236 GCA_043746425.1 Planctomycetia bacterium | reverse complement strand
AGAAACCGTTCAGGAAAACCTGGTGCTGGGAATGACGCTGGTCACGATCATTCTGCTCATGTTTCTCAGCAACGTCCGCAGTGCGCTCATCGTCGCCATCAACATTCCTCTGGCACTGCTGTTTGCGTTTGCCGTACTGTACATGCGGGGCCTCTCGGCGAATCTGCTCTCGATTGGGGCCGTGGATTTCGGGATCATCGTCGATTCGTCAGTGATCATGGTCGAGAACATCTACCGGCACTTAAGCTCAGGCGAACACTCTGAGCTGACGCTCAAGCAGCGGCTCTTGCAAGCCACGCAAGAGGTCGAACGCAGTCTGTTCTTTACGACGGCCATCATGATCTGCGCATTTTTGCCGCTATTTACGATGCAGGGGCCCGAAGGGCAGATTTTCGGCCCCATGGCCGACACCTATGCCTTTGCCCTCTGCGGCGCGCTGATTCTGGCGTTGACTGTGGCCCCCGTGCTGAGTCTGTTCTTCTTCAAAAACCTCAAACCTCAGCCCGACAATGCTCTGGTCCGTTATTTGAAGACGGGTTACCTTCGCAATTTGCAATTCTGCCTGAAACACCGCTGGCTTACGCTGGGCGGCATGTGCACCCTCATGGTGGGAACCGCACTGCTGTTGCCGCTGTTGGGTCGCGAATTCATGCCCGAGCTCGAAGAAGGTAATTTGTGGATCCGCGGGACATTCCCCATCAATATTACGTTGAATGAAGCTTCCAGCAAGGCCGCGACGGCCATGAAAATCATGCAGAAGTACCCGGAAATCAAGACGGTCGTGGTGCAGACCGGGCGCCCCGACGACGGTACCGACCCGACCGGGTTTTACAACAGTGAATTCTTTGTCCCCCTGAAGGCGCGCGACAAATGGCCGGCTGTCATGACGCAGTCGGGCATTCTGTCCTTCTTTCGCGACAAGCGAGCGCGAACGAAAGACGAACTTGAATCCGAAATGAACGACGAGCTTAACCATCACGTCGTCGGTGTGAACTGGAATTTCTCTCAGAACATCCGCGACAACGTCATGGAATCACTCTCGGGAGTCAAGGGCGACAATTCGGTAAAGATCATCGGCCCCGATCTCGACAAGCTCGAAGATCTGGCGGAGCAGGTCAAGGCGCGACTCTCTTCGATTCGCGGACTCGAAAACGTCGGCATCTTTAGAACCAAGGGACAGCCAAACCTAGAAATCCCCATCGATCCGCAAAAGTGCAGTCTGTGGGGGGTCAGTGTGGCGGATGTCGAAGACGTGATTCAGACGGCGGTGGGGGGCAAGCCTGTTTCGAAGATGATCGAGGGTGAGAAGCGGTTCGACATTACGCTGCGCTGGCCGCAGGAGTTGCGCGGCAGTGAAGAGGCCATTCTTAATATTCCGGTCGACATTTCGAATAACAAGACATCCGATGATTCGGGTGGTGGTTCGAAGAAGTCTTCGGGAGGGACCGGGCTGTCGGGCATGGGGTCGAATATGCCCAAGCCGGCTCTCGCCGGAACCAAATTGGGGAATGCCTTCAACATTCTCGACGCCGCTCCGCGTCGCCGTCTGCGCGATCTCGTCACGCCGCTCGACGAAAAGGGAAAACAGACCCCCGATGGCCGTTTTATCCGTTCGGGCGCATCGACGATCTACCGCGAGCAGGGAAATCGGATGATTGCCGTGAAATTCGGCGTGCGGGGCCGCGATCTGGCCGGTGCTGTCAAGGTGGCGCAAGAGAGTACGGCCGACTTGTTTCAGGCGCCCTACACCACTGAATGGAGCGGCGAATTTCAGGAAATGCTCGAAGCCGAACATCGGCTGATGTTCATCATTCCGTTGTCGCTCGGAATGGTGTTCGTGCTTCTGTACCTGGCGTTCCATAACTTCCTCGATGCCTTACTCGTCTTTTCGAATGTGCTGGAGATCTCGATGGGCGGCGTCTGGGCGCTGCTTCTGACCGGAACACATTTCAGCATCTCGGCCGCCGTGGGTTTCATTTCGATCTTCGGGGTCGGCATCATGGACGGCTTGCTGCTGATTTCCTACTTCAATCAGATGCGACTACAGGGCCGCCCCCTGCACGACGCCATTATGACGGGTGCCGAAAAGCGGGTGCGCCCCGTCATGATGACAGCCCTGACGGCTATTTTCGGCCTAATGCCGGCAGCCTTGTCGACCAAGATCGGCGCCCAGACGCAACGTCCACTGGCAATCGTCGTCGTGGGGAGCATGGTCACGACACTGTTCCTCACACGGTATCTCATGCCGATTCTTTACAGCTTCTATGGCCATCGTGAGCCGCCGGCCTCCGCCAGCAACATGGCCCATTGACACCTTTTGCGCTGCTACGGCCCAGATGAGTCAGATCTCTTCTGGCCGACGTGACCGCCGCACCCCGCACCCACGATAAACCTGGCCGACAGCCGATTCGCACGTTCCGCGACGTCCTTAACGGCTGGCGTTCAAACACGCCTTGAGGTCGCGCGTGCCAGTCCAGCCCGCCCTGAAACAGAATTCCATAGTCTGGTTCTCGTGCCGCTCCGTCGTCGTTCAGCATTTGTCAACTTCGCCAACAATGGGGGCAACAATACGCTTACCTTCGACAGTGCTGCGTATGTCCTGGGGGGATTTCCACGAGCGACGCGGATATTTGCCACAGCGAACGTGACAATCGCCGCCGGAAAGCTCTGCTTAAAGTCGACTGATCACCTCAACATTCAGTCGCGGCGGCGGGCCATTGAATCAACGTCGTCTCACAGGCGGGTCACTTCACCAGGACTTCCGCGGGCGTACTGCGGAACGCGTTGATGCTGGCATCGACGCCGTTCTCGATGCTGTTGAGTAGAACCTCGTCAAGCAACTGCACGCCGATTCGTGCGCCGAAGCGATACGTCTCCCAGAATCCCTTCTGGACCGCGTCGATTACCGAATTCGTGGCCGGGGCGCCCAGAACGGTAGGCCGGCGTGCGCGGTTCGCGAGCTTGTCGTCGAGCCGGGTGCCGCGCGCTTGCAGCCAGTCGACGACATGATCGACGCGCTTCATATTGCCGATCGAAGCCGGGCTGTAATCCGACAGTGAAACCTCAGGAACGTTTAACGCCCGCACGCCATCCCCGACCCACGCTTTTCGAGAATGTGCCGCCCGGCGGTCGGCCGCGTCCACTGCCACAGCAATCTGGGGAAGCTTCAGATTGTCGACACCGGTATGGTTGCGAAGCTGGCGTGCCGCGGCCATTTCGTCATCTTCGACTGGCTC
>JAYTRB010000112.1:0-4026 GCA_043746425.1 Planctomycetia bacterium | reverse complement strand
GGCACCCCGGCGATGCGCCGCCCGATCACTGCCTTTCCGTCGCCCCGCTCCCGTGACGGCTGCGAGGCCAAGCCTTTACCAACTGCCCCCCAGCCATGCGCCTCATCGCTGAACGGGGCCCGGTTGCCAAGCGACAGCTACATCCCCAGCAGTTGCTTGTAGTACGGAATCGTCTTTTGCAGTCCCTCTTCGAGCGACACCTTGGGCGTCCAATTCAGAACGGTTTTAGCCCGCGTAATGTCGGGGCAGCGTTGCCGCGGGTCGTCGGCGGGCAGCGGTTTGTGAACCAGCGATGACTTCGAGCCGGTGAGTTTCAGCACTTTTTCGGCCAGTTCCAGCATCGTGAACTCGCCGGGATTTCCCAGATTGATGGGCCCGACCGTTTCGTTTTGATCCATCAGCAGCAGAAATCCTTCAATCAGATCGTCGACATAGCAGAATGAGCGAGTCTGCTGGCCCTCTCCGAAAATCGTAATCGGCTCACCGCGCAATGCCTGCGTAATGAAATTTGATACCACCCGTCCGTCGGCGGGATCCATGCGCGGCCCGTAGGTATTGAAGATGCGGGCGATCCTGACTTCGACCTTGTGCGCCTGGTGATAGCTCATGCACAGCGTTTCGGCAACGCGTTTCCCCTCGTCGTAGCAGCTTCGCGGACCGATCGGGTTGACGTGCCCCCAGTATTCTTCACGTTGCGGATGCATCTCGGGATCGCCATACACTTCTGACGTCGAAGCCTGCAGCAATCGCGCCCGGCAACGCTTGGCCAGCCCCAGCATGTTGACCATTCCCACGGTCGAGGTCTTGATCGTCTTGATGGCGTTGAACTGATAATGCCGCGGCGAGGCCGGGCAGGCCAGGTTGTAGATCTGCTCGGTTTCGATCGAGAAGGGGTGCACGATGTCCTGGCGGATCACCTCGAAGCGGGGATTTGGCAGAAGGTGGGCGATGTTGACTTTCCGCCCCGTGAAAAAATTGTCGACGCAGATGACTTCATCGCCGCGCGCCAACAGCCGCGCACACAGTTGACTTCCCAGAAAGCCCGCGCCGCCCGTTACAAGAATGACAGCCATGATTGGTTCCACAAGGACGAATGAAGATTTTCGCAAGCCGTGAACGGCGGTTCTTCGCTTTGCCGATTAAAACGGCTACGATGGAACACCGACGAGAACGATCGCACTCGGAGCGTGTGTTTTAACTGATTTCAGGAAATCTGGCCACCGGGAGGCAGTCTGATGCGGTGTCTGACGCAGGGAGAACGGTTGACGTACGTCAAAACCAAGATCATTTCGACCGTGGGCCCTGCCAGCGAAACGCTCGAAACGCTTACCGAGCTGGTATTGGCCGGAACTGACGTTTTTCGGTTGAACTTTGCCCACGGCACACATGAATGGCTGTCGTCGGTCGTCAACACGATTCGCAAAGTCTCGCGCGACATCGACCGGCCCATCGGCATCCTCGGCGATCTCGCCGGACCCAAGATTCGCCTCGAAGAGCTTCCCGACGGGGTGCTGCATTGTCTCGCGGGCGAGACCTACGAATTCGTCCGCACTGCCGATCCGGCTTACCCGCGACGATTGACATGCACTTATGAGAAACTGATCGACGAGCTCGAAGTCGACGATCATGTACTTCTGGCAGACGGCACCGTCGCGATGCGCGTCACCGAAAAGTACGCGGCCGAGGGGCGGCTGGTGTGCGTGGTCGAACAGGCTGGCGACATCCGCAGTCGGCAGGGGCTTAATCTGCCAGGGGTCGCTTTAAGCACCCCCAGTCTCACCGATAAAGATCGCCAGGATCTGGCATGGGCCATCGCCAATGGCATTGATTTTGTCGGCCTGTCATTCGTGCGCTGCGCCGCCGACATTACCGAACTGCGGCAGGCGATCGTCGACTTGAACCCGGCCTTTGTGCCGCAGATCGTCGCCAAGATCGAAAAAATGGAAGCTGTCAGCCAGTTAGAGCAGATTCTCGACGTCACCGATGTGGTGATGGTGGCCCGCGGCGACCTGGGGGTCGAGGTCGATCTGGCGCTCGTCCCCATTTTTCAGAAGCGAATCATCCGCCTGTGCAATCAACATCGAATTCCAGTGATTACCGCGACGCAAATGCTTGACAGCATGACGCACAACAGTCGCCCCACCCGGGCCGAAGCTGCCGACGTGGCCAATGCCGTGCTTGACGGCACCGATGCCATCATGCTCTCGGGAGAAACCGCAGCCGGTCAATACCCGGCCGAAGCCGTCGCCACCATGAGCCGCATCGCGCACGAGGCCGAGCGCATCTTGCACCCAAACCGGCAGGCCGATCAGCACAGCCAGCCCCGCTCGCGGGCTCTGGCCGTCACCGAAGCGGTTACGCTGGGGGCGGCCCGCGCTGCCGATCATCTTGCGGCCGACGTGGTCGTCGTCGCCACGCGCGGCGGGAAGACGGCCATGGCCATCTCGCGGCAACGCAGTCACACGCCGATTCTGGGTCTCAGTGACAGCCCCGAAACCACCCGCCGCATGTGCCTTTACTGGGGTGTGACGCCGCTGCAAACCGAAAAAGTGAATGCGCCGGTTCAAGATCTGCTCAAATTTGTCGTCGACTGGTGCCGGCGGCAGGGAATTCTTCACTCGGGAAGCAAGCTGGTACTCGTGGCCAGCACCAACTGGTCGGCCGTAGGGCACGATCTGATGCTGGTGCATGCAATTCCGTAATGGGGGGTCGCAGGCGCGGCTTCAGGCGGGCGGTGCAGTCGGCGGCCCTTCGCGCCGCAGCGTGCCTGCCTCGATCTCTTTGACGACCTCGGCAATCAATGCCGGATCTTTCGTGTTGATGAGGTGCTCGACGCGCTTCTTCGGAATCCGCAGCCGCAGCATTGTTTCTTCTGCCTGCGTCCAGAGCTTTTGAAGCTTCTTCCCTTCCGACAGGTACAGATTTGTGACGAGTTCTGCCAGGCGCTGCTCGTCGACCTGTTCACGATTGTCGTAGAACCGGCGGATCACTTTCTTCTGATAGTTGCTGTAGTCGGCCATGACGGAAATGTACAAAACGAAGGTCGACGAAGCAATGGGAAAATGAATGAACCGGGGGGTGTAGAAACGGCCCGGTTTCTCGCGGCAATTTCAAAAAGAGGCGTCTGAACCTATCGCAATTGCCAGTCATTTTTGGCCAGAGACTCTGCCGACCAACGTCGAATGAATCGCCTTCATCGCGCCCGTGCAGCGTCAATGGCCGCATCTGCCGCTCGCCGATTCTGAAGTGGCAGGGAACAAGCGCCACAGGCGCGCTCATCGTGATGCAGAGTGTCCGCAGCAGCTCCCGCAGGACGATAGATTGTCGGCCCCAGCCGGAGCTCGGCGCTAGGAGGTATTATGGTTGGCTGCTCCCGACAACAAGACGGTGGGAATACCATGTCTTCCAGTTTAGTAAATCATGAATTCTGTGCCATCCATCATATTCCATCTCCACCCCTTGAGAGGCGACAAGTTCGAGGTGGCATAAGCGCGGGGTATTGGGCTGGTTGATCCGCAATCAGTCTGGCCGCATGGCATACAACCCCTTGCGCGACGCCCGGGCGCCGAGGCTCGGTTCGTGGTCGTTCGAAGATGAGGTGTCCCGTTTTTCTGTCGCCGTTGCAAATCGCAGCTTCTTCGGCAGTTCCGGCGAAATCGACCGCCCGCCAGGTCGAATCACTCCGCAGCGCAGAAAGTGGCCGGCCGCAAGCCCGGGTGAAGGAATAGATTTTGCAGGCGAACGGAACACTCTGGCAAGGCGGTCGAACCGCAATGGATCTTTCAATCGCCGATTCTCACACCTTCACTATGAGGAATGCTCGCATGTTAATCTCTCCTTGGATCAAGCTGATGAAGCGGGCCGTTGCTTCTTGCCGTACCCCGTCGCCGCGTCGCCGCCAGCACTACAGTATTTCGGTGCAAGCCTGCCAGATCGAGCAGTTCGAAACACGCGCGATGCTATCCGCGGCAGGAGTTATCGCGCTGGCGCCCCCGGTTATCGCGCTGGCGCCCCCGGGACCGCTGA
>JAYTRB010000111.1:0-3998 GCA_043746425.1 Planctomycetia bacterium | reverse complement strand
CATGCTGCGCCAGTGTCAGGCACAATCCATTGTAACCGTCCCGATGTCCCGCCCGAAACCCACCTCCATGGATGCAAACGATCGCCGGAAATGGTCCGTCGCCTGTCTTCGGCCGCGCCATGTTCAGTTGCAGGTGCTGATTGTCAGGATTTGAGTACTCGATTCCCTTCTCGAAAATCACCCCCTCGGGAACTTTTGGATCGTCGGCACATGCCAGTTCGACGTGAAGGATGGAGGCCGCGATCACGGTGGAGATGATGAATGAGTGGACTGCAGAGCGCATGGGGAGGGAACCTCAAAAAGGATCGACAGAGTGGTGTTACGCGACAACTCAGCGCAGGTTAATCGATTCGCGCTGGAATAGAAACGCAGTCTACTTCCCGATGCAGAACCGGCTGAAAATACGGTCGAGGATATCGTCGGTGTAAACGGCGCCGGCGATCGTTCCCAGATCATCGAGGACGTCGCGAACCTCGATCGCCAGAAGCTCCTGGTCGCGTTCGTTGCGGGCGATTGTCAACGCTCGATCGAGGCCGGATTGTGCATGGATGAGGCTGTCTCGGCTCCGAGCGGCGGTCGTCCCCACGAGCTGCCGCGCTCCGGCGGCCGGCGTCGAAAGCCGCCGGGCAATCCTCGTCGCCAACTCGTCAAGCCCCGCACCGCTACGCGCACTGACAGCCAGGGAAACAGAACGATTCTCGGGCCGCACCACATCGCATTTCGTGACGATCTGAAGTACGCGTTCGCGCGCGGCTGGCAGGCCGACTTCACAAAAATGATCTTCGGGTTGGCCTGCCGGATGGCACAGGACAACCAGATCGGCCTCGTCGATTTGCTCCTGTCGGCGTTTCTGAGATTCCCGATTGATTCCCGTCGGCGCCGCCTCGTGGCCGGCAGTGTCGATCAGCACTACGGCCACTCCGTCCAAAGTCACCTCGGCAGTCAGGTAATCGCGAGTGGTTCCGGCCACTTCCGAGACGAGTGCCGCCCCGCCCTCTGCGAGCGCATTGAAGAGCGTGCTTTTGCCGGCATTCGGAGGACCTGCCAGCACAACCCTCGCTTTCGGCGCGGCGCGCATTCGCTCGCTGGCCCGCTCCAGCAACTCGGCGACGGCGTCTCGCGCCAAGCCCAGGCGTTCGACGAGCGCGTCGTGCGAAACGAATTCGATCGGCTCGTCGGCGAAATCCAAGCCAGCTTCAAGATCGGCCAGGAGATTGAGCAGGTCGCTGCGCAAACTTCCGATTTGCGACGAAAGGCCACCGGCCAACTGGTCGAGCGCGGTTTGAAGTTCGCGGTCTGTCGTTGCATCGATCACCCCGAGAATTGCTTCGGCCTGCGGCAGATCGAGTCGTCCGGCAAGAAACGCCCGTAAAGTGAATTCCCCCGGCTGCGCCGGCCGAATCGCGTGGGTGAACAGCTCCGAGAGAACCGCTTCGAGAATTGGCGGAGAAGAAATCATGTGCAATTCGGCGAGGGGCTGGCCGGTGTAGCTTTTGCAATTCGGCCAGAGATACAGATCGACCGGTAACGCTGCGGTGAGCCCGGTAATCTGCAGGGATGCCGAATAGCACCATGGGACGCTGTGAATCCTGCTTTCCGCCAGCACCGCAGCCGGTGCGATAAGCTGCTCAAAAACAGACCGCACCCGGCGACCGCTGACGCGAATGATACCGCGCGCCGCATGACCTGCAGCCGAGGCCAGGGCGGCAATGGTATCGTCGAAATCGTAGAGAGTCTGCGTGGTCCTACTTCCTTCGTCCGCTTGATGACCGGCGGGCTGAAGTCTCTTTTTCAGCCGCTTTCAGCAGCATGCCCCACAAACCACCACCGCGCGTTTTGCCGCCACTTCCCTCATCACCATCGTCAGAATCAGGAGGCTTCCGGCGACCCGAAGTTGGCCCGGCCGGAGGTGGCTCGACCACCGCAGCCAGTTTCGCCTTGGGTAAGAGCTTGCGCTCTCCCATGCCCCACAAGCTCGAAGCGATGAAATACACGCATAAGCCGGCCGGAACCTTGTAGAACATGACCCCCATGAAGACCATCATGAAATTCATCATCTTATTCCGCAGGGCCTCTTCATCATTCGTCGGAGGCGGCATGAACATTTTCTGCTGTGCGAGAAACAGGGCGATCGTAATCAGCGGCAGCAGATTGAATTCATGACCGAGCAATGGAATCGCGAACGGTAGATGAAACATTGCGTCGGGGGCGGCTAGATTGTCGAACCATAAAAAGCCTGCCAGCCGCAGATCAACCGCGTGATTGAGCGCCTGGTACAATCCCATAAAAATCGGCAACTGAAAAAAGACAGGAAGGCATCCAGCCAGCGGATTGAAGTTGTGTTTGCTGTACAACTCCATTTGTGCCCTGGCGAATTTTTCCTTGTCCTTCCCATATTTTTCCTTCAATGCGGCGATCTCGGGCTGAATCGATTGCATCTTGGCCGCACTGCGGGCCTGTTTGATCGACAGCGGAAAAAGTGCACTGCGAACCACGATCGTCAGGCAGATGATCGCCACGCCCCAACTTCCAAAGATCTGATGGAAGATCGTCAGCAACCACAATAGCTTCCGGCTGATCCAGTCGACACGGAACATGCCGAAGAACGAGCCGAAATCGACCACCTGATCTGCGCCCTGAGGTAGAACGTCGTCGCGCTTCGGGCCCGCAAAAAGGAGGTACGAATGGGTCACCTCACGAGGGCCCTCGGCTCTTTTCGCCCCCGCCAGTGGCAATTCGACCGACGTCAGCTCCACGCTGATTTCGCTTTTGTCTTTGGTCTCTTTGTTGAGGCTGATCAACTGTTGTTTGGCGCTTTGCAGATACGGCGTCGCCTTCTGGTCTTCGACGGGAAATAAAAGCGCCGCAAAAAACTGAGCGTCGACGCCAATGTATTTCAGAGGTCTGTTCCATTCCTCCTGCTTTCCATCGGCAATCGCTTTGACTCCCATCAATTCGTAATCAACCGCCCCTTTGTCTGCCTGAAAGCCAACCACCACATCGCGGAACTTCTGCGTGTTCTCGGCATTTTCCAGAACCAGCCCCGTCGGTCCCTGCAACACGTAGCTGACGACACGCGGTTGCTCACCGAGGTTGCGGAATGTCAAGCTGACGGCAAGCGCATACGCCGGGGCATCCGGGTGCTGGGCATGGGGGTCAATCGGCAGCATCTCGTATCGCTTGATCATCTCGAGGTTGTCGAGCGTCAGACTGAAGACGGCGACAGAATGAGGCGCCGCGGGGGGCGAGAGTTCGACGTCCCAATTGATGCTGGCAAGGTCAGCATTTAATTGCGGCACCTCCATCTCAAGCGTGTGTGGAAATACATTTTTCGCACCGACGACCACAAGTGGCGGATGAACTTTATCGGCGTTTTTGACAAGGTCGCGATATCGCGGATCGTTCAATTCAATCTGTCGAACCGCCGCCCCGCGAGATGTGAGCGTCACCAGCTGGCGATAACCGGTCTGCGGATCTTCCGATCCGAGTTGAACCAACTTATCGGGGAACTTTGGCAGGGGCGGCTCAACCGGTTTCTGGTCCCCCTTCTTCGGGCTGTGTGCGAGACCGTCTGCCGGCCCGTCGCCATCGGGTTTCTCGACTGCGGCCGGGGCTTGGCCGTCATCTGATGCAGCTGTCTTGGGCGCGTCGTCTGGCGCATGTTCGTCCTGATCGGGACCGATGCCCGGGCCCTTGTCGTCGACGGCGTGGTTTCGGTCGGCCTTCTTGTCACCCGCTTTCTTCATTGCCTCGGGCTGCGCCGCCGCCTTGGGCTTTTTCGGTGGCCCGAAGCGTGGCATGATCAAGACCTGCCAGCCGATGAGAAATCCCATCGACAAGACAATAAACGTAATAAAACGCTTCTGATCCATAAATTACACGTTAACGTTTACCGCCCGTCGCGCAGGCGATCTCCCAGAAAGTTGTCGAGGTCGGGAATGTCGTAAATCTTCTTGACGGTCTTGTCGATGTCGTATTCCACGCGCTGGAACAGAACC
>JAYTRB010000110.1:0-4171 GCA_043746425.1 Planctomycetia bacterium | reverse complement strand
GATTCGGACGCGGCAACAGCCGACGAAGGTCAGCCGGCGAAGCAGCAGAATCGGCTGTCGCGCGAAACGAGCCCCTACCTGCTGGCTCACGCGCATAATCCCGTCGACTGGTATCCGTGGGGGCCCGAGGCGCTCGAAAAAGCCAAGAAAGAAGACAAGCCGATCTTTCTCTCGATTGGCTACAGCAGTTGCCATTGGTGCCACGTGATGGAGAAAAAGGTCTTTTCAGATCCCGAGATCGCCCGCTACATGAACGCGCATTTCGTGAATATCAAGGTCGATCGCGAAGAGCGTCCAGACCTGGATGACATCTACATGACGGCCCTGCAATTGTATTTTGATCTGGCTCATTCGCCGCAGTCGGGCGGGTGGCCGCTGTCAATGTTTCTCATGCCCGATGGCCGCCCCTTGGCGGGGGGCACGTACTTTCCACCCGACGACCAGGAAGGCCGGATGGGATTTCCGTCGTGGATGAAACGAGTTGTCGAGTTGATTCGCGATCATCGCCAGCAGGTGGAGACGAACGCCGATATTCTTTCGAATGCCGTGCGTGTCGCCGCGCGGCCGCGTGCCAAATTGAGCCCCGTCGAACTCGACGGGGCTCTGATCGCTCCGGTTCTCAAGAGCCTGGCAGCCACCTATGACAGCGAGTATGGCGGATTTGGCTTCAGCGCCAAGACCCCCGATCGGCCGAAATTCCCTCAGCCGACGAAGCTGGCCTTCTTGCAATACGAAGCCACGCGACACACCAGCGAGCAGGCCGCGAAAATGGTGTATCACACTCTCGATCGGGTCGCGGCGGGGGGGATTTACGACCATGTCGGCGGCGGCTTCCACCGCTACAGCACCGACCGTTTCTGGCGTGTTCCGCATTTTGAAAAAATGCTTTACGACAACGCCCAACTGGCCGATGTGTATGCCGACGCGTACCGGCATACGAAGCAGCGGCATTATAAGGAAATTGTCGAAGGCACGATCGATTTCATAATGCGTGACCTGCGAGACGCCAGTGGGGGCTTTTATGCGGCGCTCGACGCTGATTCAGAAGGAGTCGAAGGAAAATACTACGTATGGACGGACGAGCAATTGGCAGAAGTTCTGTCAGAGGATGAGTTGGCAGTATGCCAAGTGGTTTATGGAACAGGGGGCGAGAGCAACTTTGAACTCGGCCATGTGCTGGAGTTAAAGCTTTTGCCCGACGCCGCGGCAAAGAAGCTCAAGCTGTCAGCTGTGCAGTTGGAACGCCGGCTGGTGGAAATCCGCGGGAAGCTGCTGTCCGCGCGGCAACAGAGGCGTCCTCCGGCGCGCGACGACAAGATTCTTGCCGCCTGGAACGGGTTAATGATTCGCACACTTGCCCGTGCGGGAGTGATTCTCGAGAAGCCCGAATATGTGCAGGCTGCCGAACGGGCGGCCGACTTCATTCTCGCCGAAATGCGTGACGAAAAAGGCCGGTTACTCCACAGTTATGCCGGTCGACAGGCGAAACTCAACGCCTATCTCGACGACTACGCCTACGTGAACGAGGGGTTGCTTTCGTTGCATCTGGCGACGGGGAACGAAAAGTGGGCGAATGCGGCCAAGCGACTGACTGACCTGCAGTTGCAGTTCTTCTGGGACGACCAGGAGAAAGGTTGCTATTTCACATCGCACAATCATGAGTCGCTATTGGCACGCACGAAGAACGCTTATGATTCGGTCATTCCTTCGGGCAACAGCGTTACCGTGCGAAATCTGCTGCGGCTGGCCTCTTTCGGTAAGCAGGCCGACTACCGCAATCGTGCGCGGCAGACGCTGGAATTGTTCGCCCCACTGATCGTCGACGCGCCCGGCGGGTTGACGAATATGGCCCTGGCGCTTTCTGAATTTCTCGATACGAACGAAGCCGCGACAGGGCCCCCTGCACAACGGACGCGTCTGGGAATCGCGCCCGAGCCTGAAATCGTTTTAGCTCGCAACGAGAACGTCGAACCACCCGCCAAAGGCAAGAAGCCTGCAAAGCCAGAATACGTGACCGGCAAGGCATTCTTATCAGTTGATCGCGTGCCGGCAGGTGGTAAATGCAAAGTTCTCGTGCAGTTGCAGATCGCCGAGGGATGGCATATTCACGCCAATCCGGCTGGTGATGCCGATCTCGACATTGCCACGGAGATTGAAATTGAATCCCAACTGGATCTCGCACTGACAAACATGCGTTATCCTGCGGGTAAAAAGGTCGATCGTGTCGAAGGCGAAAGGCCGATGTTTTTGTACCTGGGCAAGGTCGACGTTTTCGGCGAAATCGAAGTTCCCGCCGAGGCAGTGGGAAAGCGCGAAGAACTGGTTCTATTCGTGACGTATCAGGCATGCAACGACAATCGCTGCCTGCCGCCCAGGAAGCTCAAATTGACGCTGCCGGTGACCGTTGCGCGTCAGGGCGAGGTCGCCAAGCCGGCAAACGAGCGTTTGTTTGCGCAACCAGTCAAGAAGAAGTGACTTTCGATCGCGGACTGAGATGAGGGAGTGCGTCCCTTGATTTTGGGAGCCACGACTGTGGACCGTCGAGGGATTCGCAAATGCCGAAAAGACGCTGGTTCACCCGATTAAGTGCATGCGGCTGTGTTGCGACAGTGGCCATGCTGCCAACCGCTGCGCCCGGCGAGAATCTCGAACGGCCGCCCGGAACAAAGCCTGTCTCTTCGCGTTCAATGCAGCGCGACTTCTCAATGGCCAAAAATGAGAAAATCCGGACGCGGTTCGAATCGCCGAAGGTGTTGGAAAGATCGGATAACGGCACGACGTTTGAGCTTTGTCTTACGGCCGGAGTCTTTGAAAGCGGCGGCGCTGCGGAGGTCGACCCAAGCGTTCCCGGTAAATTTGAGTTGCTGTGCTACAACAAGAGTTCCGTCGGGCCCACCCTTCGCGTTCGGCGAGGGAAAACCTACTTCATCCGCGTCAAAAATCAACTTCAAGGGTCTTCCGATTCAGTGCCAGAGCAGGATCGCGAGACTCCCGGGGCCGAGCCGCTGCATGGCCTCAGCACGACCAATTTGCACATGCATGGCCTGCATGTCAGTCCAGACGGGAAATCCGACAATGTCTTCCGGCAAATCGACCCGATCGACCGAAACGTTCCCATTGATCCCAAGCAACCCTATAACGAATTCACATTCAGGTACACGATTCCTGATGATCATCCTGCGGGGACGTTCTGGTATCACCCGCACATACACGGGTCGGTCGCCTATCAGGTGTCGAACGGACTGACAGGCGCATTGATCGTCACGGGAAATGAATCGCAGCCAGGCGAGAAGAAAGACAAGTTCCATGAAGACGGCCGATTCGATCTGGAAGACATCCACGACATCAAATCGGCCCGCGACCAGGTAGTCGTCCTGCAACTCTATACGTACCGTGTCGGAACCGATCAGATTGGTCGCATCGACGCCCATCAGATCTACGACGTCAAACCCGAAAAGCGCAGCTCCGATTCAATTGACGTGACCGGCAAATCGCCCAGCGACCCGCCTGTTCAGATTACGGCGTTCAACGGCAGAATCAATCCGACGTTCACGATCGCGCCTGGCGAGGTTCAGCGCTGGCGAATCATTCATGCGGGGTGGGATCTGCTTCGGCGACTAATCTGGGTTGATGAAAACGACGATCCCGTCAAACGTGCCTGCGGAACTGCAATTTCATGAGATAGCCGTGGATGGTCTGGCAACCGGCACGATGACGGTTCAAATGCCATTGCAGATCGCTCCCGGACAGCGAAGCGACGTATTAATACAAGGACCAAAGACGCCCGGCACTTATCACCTTAAGCAGCTCCCCGTCGCTAATCCGCTGGCGAGTCACCGCCGCGCTTCTGACCCGAATTATCTGGCGAAGCTTGTCGTAAGGGGAAGCCAGTGAAGCACTGAGTCACCTTGGCGACGAGCCGCAACACGGGTTGTTCGTTATCGATCACGAAGGGGTCATCCGCGGCCGCTACATTGGGGCATTGCCCTTCGATGACGCGCCAGAGGTCATTCGCCAGGCCCGCCAGTTGGAGGTGTCTGCCAGGAAGCGGTCGCCGCGATAGGGTCAAGAAATTGGGGCGGGCGGACTGCACGTTGCCAGGGATCGCAATGACCTTGATTGGTTCGACGCTTTGCCCATTTTGGTTCTTCAGCGGCTTTTTTCGCAAAGA
>JAYTRB010000109.1:0-2616 GCA_043746425.1 Planctomycetia bacterium | reverse complement strand
CGCGACCTCCTGCGGGGAAGGCCCCTCAGCCAGGTCGTCCTGAGCCGTGTACAATTCGATTCGGTTGCAGGTCGACAGCAATACCCATTCAGCCTGGGGAAACGCCGATCGCAAGGCGGCATAGGCCCTGGGTACTTCAGCATGCGAAAATGCCAGGCGTTCGCGCACGCTCAGGTTCGCCGAGTGATGGTTGCAGTAGACAACTTGCAGATTCAACGCTCAAACTCCCCTTCAATTCGCATGAATGCTGCCGGTGATGACCTGCAAGCCGACGACGGTCAGCAGCAAAAATCCGCAACTGCACAAGGTCATCCACGCGACTTGCCGGCCGGTGGGGCCGCGATTTCCCAGCAAACGCAGGAAGAGAGCCGCCAGGATGACCCAGACCACGCCGCTGATGACGACGGCCGGGTCGGCGAACCGTACCGAAGTTGTCCCCCCCGGCGGGGCGATGGCGAGTACGACCCCCGTGGCAAATCCCAGAGTGAGCAACATAAAGGCGAGCAAGACCGACCAGCGGTTGACTTGGGCCAGTCGGGCGAGACTGGGCATCTTCAAGCCAACCTGTTCGCCATGCCGGGTTTTCAAGCGATGATGCTGCACCAGATACATCAGGCCCGACAGAAAGCCGAACGCCCCGGCCGCCAGTCCGAACACCAGGAATGACGCGTGCAGCATGCCCCAATGTCTGAGCGCCATGCGGGCATTCATTTCGGTATTCGGTTCATGATTGAGGAAATAGGCGCTGACGATCAGCAGCAGCACGACCGGCAAAGCGAACATTCCGACCGCCAGATCTTTCTGAACGAGCGTCAGAAACAAGTAGAACAGCACCAGCACCCAAGCCAGAACGAGCATCCAGTCGTGCGTCGACGCCAGGAGCGGCGGCAAATGCGTCTGCTGATTACGATTGAGAAGGTAAAGCGTGTGTGCCAGAAAACCGGCCACGCCAAAACCGACCATTACGAACCGGCTGATTCGGCTCCGACCAAACAGCCGCCCCAGCTCAAGGCCGAAGGCGACCAGATAGCTGGCCAGAAAGCAGACGACCGTCACGTGCAGCATACAAAACCCAGCCACGAATAGATCGCAGGATACGGTAACTGCCAGCCGATTGAAAACGGGAACTGTCTCCGAGCGGCATCTTCATTCATCGCGGTAAACACGTGGCCGCGGGCCGCCTCGCCCCATTCTCAACAGGCGGCTCTCTCTAGAATTATAACATCCGGCCGTGGCCTGTGATGCGTCGGCGAACCACAGAACCCTCAAATTTCGCAGGCTGGAATTCAGCCGCAATGCCGGCTCTACTGGCCCCCACTGTTCTTATTCGCCTTCGGCTTCGAGGCCGAATTCCTCAATTTTCTTGTGCAAAGTGTTACGATTGATACCCAGTCGCACGGCAGCTTTCGTTTGCACTCCCTGGCAGCTTTTAAGGACCTGCTGGATCAATTCCCGCTCGGCCATCGAGACGATGCGCTCATACAGATTCGAAGCCGATTCGCCAGCGGCAGCCATGCCGTGCGATACCAGTTCGCGACAAAGCGACTCGGGATTTCGCCCGCCAGGGCGCGACAGTCGCACAGGAGCCCCTCCCCGCACGTGCGGGGGGAAAAGTTCGAGACTCAAATGACCATCCCGGGAAAAAACGATGGCCCGTTCAATGTAGTTCTGCAATTCCCGGACGTTACCCGGCCAGGCGTACCGCGCCAGAGCCGCTAGGGCCTCTTCGGAAATCGTTGAAATCGACACATTATTTGATTGGGCATATTTGCGGATGAAAAAATCTGCCAGGAGTGGAATGTCTCCTGTCCGCTCGCGCAAAGGAGGCAGATAGAGCGGAATGACATTCAGGCGAAAATAAAGATCGTCGCGAAATCGCCCGGCTTCGATTTCATCGAGCAGATCGCGATTCGTGGCTGCGACCACTCGGCAATCGACGCGAATCGTGCGGTTATCACCGACCCGCTCAAATTCCTGCTCCTGCAACACCCGCAGCAGCTTGACCTGCAACGTATAACTGACCGAATCGATCTCGTCGAGAAATATCGTGCCGCCATGAGCCGCCTCAAACCGACCAGTGCGGTTTTCGACGGCACTGGTGAAGGCACCCTTCACATGGCCGAAGAGCTCGCTTTCAAGCAGGCTTTCGCTGAGGGCACCGCAGTTGACGCGGATGTAAGGGCCGGCCGCCCGAGGACTGAGCTCGTGGATGGCGCGTGCGATCAGTTCTTTACCCGTGCCCGTCTCTCCGGTCAGCAGCACGGTTGCCGAACTGGCCGCTACTTGCCGTGTCACACGATACACTTCCTGCATGGCCACGCTGTGTCCGATCAGCCCCGCCAATCCGTCGTTCTCACCAGCATTCGTTGCCACGTCTGCCCATCCATTCACATGTGATCTCCATGGGGCCAGCCATGCCTGCCCATATCGTATGCCGCAATGCCACCATTATAGGCATTATCCGCGAGAAGTGAAGTGCCAGCTCAGTAATTTGAAATTATCCTGTTCCCCCTTTACGCCGATCGACACTACGATAACAGATGACTGCCAATTATGCGCGCGTTCTGCATGCAATACAGGCTTATTCGTTCATCGATGAAGGTAAGGCAGACTCCG
>JAYTRB010000108.1:0-4085 GCA_043746425.1 Planctomycetia bacterium | reverse complement strand
CTGGTTCGGACCTGCCGGCGGACTGGCATCTGCCACTCTCGTCGCGCTGAACGACGTCCACATTTTCTTCAGCCGTACCGCGCTCACCGACATTCTCCTCTGCTTCTTTCTGACCGCTGCCGTGCAATTCATTTGCGTGGCGTTGACGACTCGCAGCCGGTTCGCCGTCTTGTCTGCGGGTGCCGTCACCGGACTTGCCTGGTGGACCAAATACAACGGCTGGCTGCCACTGGCGATTGGACTGGCAGGTTTGGTCCCCTGGCGATTGTTGGGTCGCTTACCAGGGTGGACCACCGACCAGACCGGCCGACTGAATCTGGCGCCAAACATTCGCCTCCTGGCAGGGTCACTGGCCCGATGGGGCATTGTTGCTCTCGTTGCCTTTTTGATCTGGCTCCCCTGGCTCAGGTTGCTGGACGCGAGGGGAGGCTACGCGGCCATAGCG
The DNA here is from genome assembly GCA_043746425.1 of Planctomycetia bacterium. Classification (GTDB taxonomy): domain Bacteria; phylum Planctomycetota; class Planctomycetia; order Planctomycetales; family Planctomycetaceae; genus JACQFH01. The sequence continues at coordinate 3,640 of JAYTRB010000108.1, read as the reverse complement.
GCGAATCACCGCGGCTACATCGTCGGGCTCGCCGGATGGTGGGACTCGCTCGTGGCTCAAACTGCTAAGCTGCATTCGCTGAGTGGCTCGCTCAGTAATAGCGCGCTGCCGGCAGCACTGTTCGTGACCTTGATCTACGTCAAATTCTCGGTACCGCGTTTCACGTGGAACAGGCTGCTCTCGAACCGCCGTATTTTGATCGGGGTGTTGTTGATTTGCTGCATGCCCGTAATTTTCGGTCTGCCAGAGACCCTCTGCGTTTTGACCGCTGCGGCAGCGTTCAGCGTCTTGCGGCGAAAAAGACCTGCGGGCGACGTCGAGCTGAGCTCATCTCGACAAGTCCTGGCAGGTTGGCTCGTGACGGCTTGGTTCGTCGGATTGCTTGCCACGACGCCACTCTACACGCCGTATCCACGACTGACGCTCCCCTTTCTGACCGTCTGCTGGCTGGGTGCGGGAATGTGGGTTGGATCAGTACGCGATCAATTCGCGGTAATTGCGGACAAAGTGTCTGTCGGCAAGGTGATTCGATCCGAGAATCAGTTGCCGAACGACCTGCCCGCGGTTGTGCCAGCCGCGACTTACATGCGTGAGGCTTTGTTGTTCAGCGGCCTGGTCGCTCTGACGATTCTGCCGGTGGCATTTTTTCGCAGCGTACCGGGCTGGCAATCGCGGACCAGCCTGGCCGATCAAACCCCATCGATACTCGACGCGATCTGCGAGAACGTGGGAGTGAACCGCCAGACCGGGCTCGACAGATTTGCGATCTCGACTTACGCCGATCCTGCCCTGCTCTTCCAAATGCGGCTTGCTGGCGTCAGTCTGGTGTCGCCGCTGGTAAATCTCAACTTCGCCCGACCCGAGGCGCCCCCGCCTTTGATTCCCCGGTTTGTTCTGATTGGCCCCCGTGCCGGCCAGACCGCAGGTTTTGATGACCAGTTCGCGGCGGCACAATCACGGCTGGAATTGATCGCTACGTATCATTACCGCCCCAGCGATCTGGTTATTCTCGACGGGGCTCATGCGCCCGATTCGAAGTCAGACGAAGAACTGAAGTTGTATCGGGTGAAATGAAAATTTCTCCCGTCGCTCTCGGGCTGCCGCAAGGTCGGCATCGATTGCCCAGCGAGAGCTTTTTGGATCAATCCAGACTACCGTGGTCTGCGTCTGCCAGCCATTTCTTTCTCGCTCCCGCGCTGCCCCGAAAAGAGTGGCGGAGGGCCCGCCTGGGATGTTGGCAGTAACGATGGCCAAGTGCAGTGTCGGCCTGATTGCTTGTATGCAGCTGCTCGTGCTCGCGTCTGGTGCATCTCGGCCACATTTGGAAATTCCCCTCTTGCCCCGAAATCTGATTCCTGTTTAGAATCCGCCCCTGCCCGACCGCAGGCGATTCTGATTCGCACACGAACCGGGCCGTTTCACGTGAAACGACCGTCCGCACAGCACTCTCAGGAAGGATCTCACCATCATGGATGAACACACGCCACCCGGATTCGATCATGGTCAGCAGCCCGGTCTGCCGCACGAGTCGCCTCAGGAAGGGCTGTCGGCCCCACGCCGACGGCTTGGTCGGGGACTGAGCTCGCTGCTGGGAGGTCTGTCCGACGGCCCCGCGATCGTTGACGAAGGTTCCGCCGCCACGGGCGTCGGAGAGTTCGCATTGCTCGACGAACAGGCGATCGCTCGAAACCCGTTTCAGCCTCGCAAGGAGTTCGACGAAGCGGCCCTGGCAGAAATGGTTGACAGCATCGTTCAGCACGGTATTTTGCAACCGCTGCTCGTCCGCTTCATTGACGGGGGCTATCAGTTGATCGCCGGCGAGCGGCGGCTGTTGGCCGCACGTAAGGCGGGGCTGACGAAGGTTCCCTGCCGGGTTGTCGAACTCGACGACCAGGGTGTGTGCGAAGTCGCCATTATCGAGAATGTTCAGCGGACTGATCTCAACGATCTCGAAAAGGCCGAGGCCTTTCAGGATTACCTCGATAAGTTTGGCAGCACAATCGAAGAGCTATCTTCAAAGCTTGGCAAGAACCGATCGACTGTGAGCAACTGCCTGCGGCTGCTGGAGTTGCCGGACTTCGTGAAGATCGCGCTGCAGTCGGGTCGCATTTCGGCGGGGCACGCCCGCGCCTTGTTGCCACTTGACGAAGAGGCCGACCAGATCGCGATGAGCCAGCGGATCGAGTCTGAGAAGTTGAGCGTCAGGCAAACCGAAGACGCAATTCGCGAAAAGCTGCAAGCGGCCGAATCTTCCGCGACGATTCCCATCGACGGCGCCGGCGGAAAGACCAAATCGCGATCTGTTTCATTGAACAATCACGTTCTTGACATGCAGCAGCAGCTTCGCGAAATGCTGGGAACAAAGGTTGACATCCGCATGAAGGGAAAGGACAGTGGGCGCATGATCGTTCACTTTTCTTCAAATGACGAATTCCAGCGGATCGTCGGATTCCTGCGGAAGGCTTCCTGATGGCGTTTTCTGCCGATGCCGTCGCGGCCGCGCGGCGGCATCTTCGCAAGCACGACCCGGTCATGCGCCGCCTGATCGACGTCGTCGGGCCATTCAACCTCAAAGTGCGTCGCGACCGATTCGGCATGCTGGTGCGCTCGATCATCTCGCAGCAGATCTCGGGGAAAGCAGCCCGTTCGATCGGCAAGCGGCTCGAATTGCTCGTGGCGCCCGAAAAGATGACGCCGCACACACTGGCAGCCCGCACGATCGCCGAATTGCGCTCGGCCGGCGTGTCGCCTCAGAAAGCGAGTTATCTGCACGACCTGGCCGCGCACGTCGATTCAGGAGCCGTCCGTCTCAGTCGTTTGGGCCGCATGACCGACAGTGATGTCATCGCCGAGCTGGTGCAGGTCAAGGGGATCGGCGTCTGGACGGCGCAGATGTTTTTGATGTTTTCACTGGGGCGATTGGATGTCTTCCCGCATGACGATCTGGGCATTCGTTCGGCGCTGCGGAACATGTACGGCCTGGCGGAACTTCCAGATCGGGAAACGAGCCACGAGATCGCGAAACCCTGGCGGCCGTATGCCACGATTGCGAGCTGGTATTGCTGGCGCAGTCTGGAGGTGAAGTTGACGTGATAAATTCTGAAGCCATTTCCCTTCCCAAAATCTCTGCCGCAGACGAGAATGTGAACGACGCGAATTGCGAGACTGACCTCCATTGACTGGACGACGAATCATGGGACAACCTGCAAATATCCCGCTCGAGATCGATTGCAAGAGCGTCAAAGCGATGCTCGATAAAAAGGCCGACTTTTTGCTGGTCGACTGCCGCGAGGCCGATGAGTATCAAAAGGTGCATATCGACAAGGCCAAGCTTGTGCCAATGAGCGTGATCCAAGACCGGGTCGGCGAACTGACGAATTACAAACAAAAGGAAATTGTGGTTCATTGCCACCACGGCGGGCGGAGTCTGAAAGTGACGCATTGGCTCCGCAGCCAGGGGTTTGCCAACGTTAAGAGTATGGCGGGTGGCATTGATCTGTGGGCGGTTGAGATCGATCCGAAGCTGGCGCGGTATTAGTCGCGGCGTGAAGCTTGCTGTCGTGATCGTTGCAACTGCCAGAATCAACCGTGGTCGCCCTATTCAGTACGAGGCGATTGTTGCGCCTGACGTCCTTCCGGC
>JAYTRB010000107.1:0-3879 GCA_043746425.1 Planctomycetia bacterium | reverse complement strand
CCTTTTCTCGTCGAGCGCCAAATAGGACGCGGTGAGGTGCATTTCATTTCGACGGGCGTTCATTCGGGATGGAACAACCTGACGCGCACCAATGCCGTCGTGATTCTCGATCGGCTGTTGCGCAGTGCCCTGTCGCGCACGCTTCCCAGACGCAACTACACGACTAATGAACGCGTCACCGTGCCGATCGACCCGGCCGAGCGCCGGTCTGATTTTTCGCTCGAACGCCCGGCCGGCGATCCGGAATCGCTCTTCGTTGACGCCGTTGGCCCCGACCGCTTCGCCATTCTTCTGCGGAATTTGACACAGCGGGGGCATTATCGGCTCGTGGCCGAACGGCCCAATGATTTCCTTCCCGGCAGTAAACCCGAGGCCGCACTGCACCAGGCCGATCCCAATCGTTTACGAGGCTCGCCCGCCAACCGTTTGTGGCAGCTCGCACTGGCGGTCAATGGTCCGGCAGAGGAATCAGAACTGCAGACGGTGAGCGAGGCCGACCTGCATGATCGACTCGCCGGTGCGCCCGTTCGCTGGGTGGGACGCGGCGATTCCATCCGCCTTGAAGGAGCCACCGTCCGTGGACAGGAATTCTGGAAATGGCTGATGGCCGGGGCGCTCGCCTGTCTGCTGCTGGAACTGGCGATTTTGACTCGTAGCCATTTTGCGACCAAAACCCTGGCACAGAAGCCGGCACTGGGAACGGTGCCTGCCTGAGAGCCACCCAACCCGATGACTTTAATAATCAATAAGCCCACAAGACCCATCGATCACGCAACCCGGCATGCAGCCGGAACAAACATGAATCTCATCTCGGATTTCGCCGGGACGCGAGAAGACGAACGAGGCGACTTGGCAATTCTGCGAGTTGGCGTAAGTGGCGGCTGCTCCTGGTCTCATGCGGCTTTGAATTCTTCGCGTACTTCGAAGCTTTGAACGGTAGATTTCCAATGCAATTCATCGGTCGCCTGCTGAACCTCGATAACCTCGCCTCCATCGAACGTATGGACCTGTCGCTGGCGGCGCCGTGGGCACAGAAATACAGCGCGTGGATGCTGCCGTCATTCATGGGACTGTGCGCTCTGGCCGTGTTCTTCTATATGCGGTTTCAATCTCGCGCCCGCCGCAGCACACGGGTACTGCTCGCCCTGGGAAGAGCATTGCTTTTGTGTCTCCTTCTTCTCTTTCTGGCCGATCCCATTCTCATCGTTCGCCTGTCGCATTCTCCGCGCCCGTGGCTGTGGGTACTTTTTGACGGCTCCGACAGCATGGCCATTGAAGACGAATGCCCCGATTCTGAGCGACACAACCTCGACCTGGCCACCGGCTTCGTTCGCGAGTCTGATACGCACGACAAAGAAACGATCGACAAGACCGCCGAGAAGAGTGACGAACCGACCGAACGAAAGTCGGTTCAACCATCGCGTGCCGCTTATGTCAAAGCGCTGCTTAAAAAGTCGAATCAAAATCTCTTCCGAAAGCTCTCTGAAAAATACCGTCTCAAGGCTTTTCTGTTTGAGCGCCCCGATGGCGCCGGCGAGCTGAAAAGCCAAGTTGCCGACGACGAATCGGTCGACCCGGCGCAATGGGCCGATCAGCTCACTACGAACGGCAAAGTGACGGCGCTGGGGCAGGCGCTTGAAGATCTGGCGGCACGTCAATCGAGCGGCCAATTGGCAGGGCTCGTTGTCTTCAGCGATTTCGATCAGAACTCGGGGCCGCCGGCGGTCTCTGCTGCCCAAAGACTCGGTGTTCCCATTTATACCGTAGGCGTGGGGGCCGAGGCCGCCGTCGATCTGGCGATCGCCCTGCAGGCCCCCCTGCTCTTGAAAAAGTCGGAACGCACTACGTTAACCGCCACGCTGCGTTCCAATGGACTGGACGGCGCCACAATCACCGTGAAATTAGCTGCCCGACGCATCGCCGAGGCTGCCGCTCCCGAATCGAACGGAGAGCCGTTCACCATCGACGAAAAGTCAGTCCGAATCGAGTCGGCCGAACAAGCGATCGAATTCGCCTGGACGCCCGCCGAGACCGGGCGATTCGTCATAACGGCTTCGTCAGAACCGCAGCCGGGCGAGCTTGTCACGCAGAACAACCGGGCCGAGCGCGAAGTTGATATCCGCGACGACTTTCTGCGACTGATGTTCGTCGAATTTGAACCAACCTGGGAATGGCGGTTTATTAAAGAGGTCTTTCATCGCGACAAGCTCGTCGGGCAGCGCGGGTTCCGCACGTTTCTGCGGTCTGCCGATCCCAATGTGCGGCGCTCGAATGAACTGTTTCTTTCGACTCTTACCCCCAAACGCAGCGAGTTCTTCGCCAACGACGTCATTTTTCTGGGAGACATGCCCGCTGCGGCACTGGGCCAGCGGTTCTGCGAAATGACGAAGGAATTCGTCGGAAAATTCGGGGGCGGACTGGTCGTCGTCTCAGGACCACGGTTTGGTCCAGGACAATTGGCCGGCACTCCACTGGCAGACATGCTTCCGGTCGTCGTCGATTCCGGAGCCAAGCCCCGCGAAGCACACAGCTTTGCACTGCAACTCACAAGTGAAGCGGCTGCGATCGATTTTATGCAACTGGGAAGCGACGAGCGCGAAAGCGCACTGGCGTGGAACAATCTGGGGCCCCTCCCCTGGTATCAGCCAGTCTCGCGCCTCCATCCTCTCGGACTGGCGCTGGCTGTACACCCAACTGACAAATGCGTAGACGGCACGACTCCGCAACCGATCATCGCCGTCCGCCGTTACGGCCGGGGCGAAGTCATCTACATCGGATTCAACGAGACCTGGCGTCTGCGGCGCAAATATGGCGAATTGTATTATCGCCAATTCTGGGGTCAGATGATCCACCGGCTCGGTTTGTCGCACGCTTTGGGAAGCCAGAAGCGGTTCGTCGTGCGCACTGATCGGCAGAAGTACCAGCCCGACGACAAGGTGATTCTCTCAGTCGAGGCCTACAACGCCAACTACGAACCACTCACCGCCGATGACATTCCCGAGCGCACGTTGTCGGCCGAAATGACTTCTCCCAGCGGAATCGCCGAGGGCAAACGGACTCAGACATTCGTCGTCCCGCAGTTTCGCGAAGGCGTGTTTGAAACCCGGTTAAGCGTAGCCGTACCTGGTGAACACCGAATTGCCGTCAGGGATCCGGTGACTGGCGAGCAGACCGAGGTCTTCTTTCAGGTCGCCGACGTTTCCGTAGAACGCCGCAGCGCCGTTCGCAACACGCCTCTGGCTCGTGAAATTGCCCAGGCGACCAATGGACAAAGTTACGATTTGACGACCGTCGGGCGCCTGCTCGATGATTTTCAGCCACAGCCCAGAACGGAAACCTCAATCAAGACCATTGCCCTGTGGGACAACTGGCTGGCCTTCGGAGTTGTCTTGTTATTAATGCTCGGCGAATGGCTTATCCGCAAGCTGGCGAATCTGCCATAAATCAGCGGCACGTCCGGCAGCCGGCGGAATGAAAGTGACAAGAAACCGCAGCCAATGGAAAAGGCAGAAAGCCGTGAACTTGAGAAAGAACGATCATGGACAACGACGAATGGGAAGAATAACGGGCTTTCTCATGGAACAACCACTGCTGCCACGAATGGTTTCGCACCGCGCGTGGTCATTCATAAGTCGTCACTCGACCTTTCAAGTCTTCAACTTTGAAATCCGGTCGCGATTCGAGTTTGGTGAACATGGCCAGTAAACTTGCACCACTGCATTCGCACTTGTCGGTCTTGGGCCGTCGACGGTGGTTGCTGCGCCTGGCTCGCGGGGGCATGGCGCTTACACTCACGATGCTGATTGCTCTCGCGATCGATTTTCTGATCGACTGGCTGTGTTCATTCGGTCGCGCCCAGCGTGGTGTGCAGTTGGTAAC
>JAYTRB010000106.1:0-15276 GCA_043746425.1 Planctomycetia bacterium | reverse complement strand
TGTGCGACATTGCTGTGTTTCTCCGAATGCATTTGTTTAACGGCGGCCCGGCAGCGGGCAATATGTGTTCGCCTCTTGGGTCGCGGCTAAACGAAATGGTTTTCAGTAATTAAATCGAAACTCGCTGTTGGTAATCAAGGCCCATAAGAACTGCTGAATTCCCGCGACGGGCCGATCTTGCCGGGTCGCGAGAAAAAGACCGCAATCCTCAAGTTCTTCAGGTTGTGCCTCGCGTGAGAGAACCGCCCGAAATGCCTGCTGGATAATGTGTATTCGATCGCTGGAGCCCTTGAGGACGCCGACAAGTCGGTCGGCGGAATCTCGCAGGTACTCATTCTGGACATGCTCGCCGTTGCTGAAGAGAAGCGCTTCGGCGACTCCAATCTGGAAGTGATCGCCGGGAATTTCAACCTGTTGCGCAAAACCGTGGGCTTGACTTTCGAGGTCGCGGCGGCGGTTGACCCAGTCGGCAGGATTATCGAGACGCTGCGACATTTCGACAGGATTGGCCGTCGCGGTCGAAAGCGACAGCGAAAGTTGCATGGGGGTCAATGCCCGCACCGCTGCCACGGCAAACATTCGCTCAGAAGGCCGGTCGGCCGATTGTTCCCATCGGCTCGACCGCCCGTATGCGCGGCTGAGAACGAGTCCTCGAATGAGGCGCCTCAGGTCGTAATTGTGTGCTGCCACGTCGCGCGACAGCCAGCTCAGCAGGGCGGGGTGGCTGGGCTTGTTTTCAGAATGCATCTGGTCGAGTGGAGTTACGAGCCCTTGACCCATGAGCCGCGCCCAGGTGCGGTTGACGAATGCCCGCGGAAAGAACCCATTCGGTTCGGGACGCAGAGCGACGTCGACCAGCAGCGCCCGGCGGCTGTATTTCGCCGGCTCTGGCGGTGTCTCCCGATCGTTGTCGGCCTTCTGTTTTTCGTCAGCGGCCTGACGCTCGGCGTCAGTTCTGTCGGCCAGCGACGGCTCAGGAATTTCTCCGGTGCTGAGAAACACCAGCTTTGCCTGCTTCTCTTCGCCTTCAGTGGTGCGGAACTTCAGGTTGCCCTCTTCGCGTTCGGCTAAAAACTGCTTTTTCGTAAGGTAAGTGCGGTTAAAGAACGACGCCATGCCGAAGTAATGGTCCTGCGTCCAGTCTGGTACCAGCGGATGGTCGTGACACTTGGCGCAGTTGATGCTGACACCGAAGAAGAGCCGGCTGGTGTCGTTCGTCATGTCATCGAAATTGGCAGCGCGCGACTTGAGAAACTGCGCCGCGGCCTTTCCCACGGGGTCATCTTCGCGGGGAAGCATGATTTCGCGGAACAATTGCGGCCAGGGGCGGTCTTCTTCGAGCCGTTTCAAAAGCCAGGTGCGCCACTCGTTATTTCCCTTTCCGGCCATGAGCAACACATCGAACTCGTTGCGCTGGTGGTAGACAAAGTCGGGGCTGGCCAGCAGGCGGTCAATCAGCCGCGCCTTCTTGTCGGACTCAGACGCTTGCACGTAACTGATCACTTCCGACGATGTCGGAATGCGCCCCGCCATATCGAGTGTCAGGCGGCGAATGAAATTCGCATCATCCGTCGCCGGAGCAGCAGTCACCCCGGCGGCTGCCAGACTCGCGTCAATGCAGTGATCGATTACATCTTCGATCGGCTTGTCGGGGGGCAGCAAGTCGTCGGCCACCGGTGTCGTTGCGGCCTGGCTCAGCCCCAGCGTCGCCGAGTCGCCAGAAACGGCTTGCGATGCGACAGCACCTTCGGTTTTCCCGGGGTGCGTTATTTCACCAGCTTCTTTTTCACTGGCGATTTTTACGCCGGGCAACTCGGCAGCTGACACGGGCCAAACACCCATTGCCAGCGCAGGGGCGACAAGCGCGATCGAAAGCAGTAAACGTGTAAACCGCATGCAGTTCTCCGAGTCAGAACGAAAAACCGTGGAGCCGAACGCAGGACGGTATCAGGCAGGCAGCAATTTGGCAGGCAAAAGCGGGGAATCGCTATGGGCGTCGTTTCTGATCGGGCAACTAAACGCTTATCCGACGCGGCTCCCTATCTTCCTTCGACCGGTGCCAACGGAACCCATCAATCAATGCCTATATTTTACGGGTTATAGCGACGCGAAGCAAGTGCCGAACTGGCGGTGTCGCCCGACTTTGCGAAGGTCACATGGCTCCCGTCGCTGCCCGCTTTTACCCCCTAACGGCGCGCAGCCAATCGGAGCGACGCGAGGGCCCAGTGGCCGACGTCATTTGCCGCTTAGGCTGGTCGCGATCCGTCTGTGGCAGGGAACCGCGCCGAAACCTTCTTGGCAACAAGTGCCTGTCTCCGATCGACCCGCTCAGCAGGGGAGATGGATTCGGTCAATCGTCGATAATCAACTGACATTCCGGGAGACTGTCGAGGAACAGCTTGCCATACCGTTTCGTGCGGATGCGGGGGTCGAGGATAACGACCTGGCCGGTGTCGGTTTTGCTGCGGATCAGCCGACCAAAACCCTGCTTCAGTTTGATGATGGCTTCGGGAACCTGGTATTCCATGAACGGGATGCCGCCGCGGCTTTTGATCGCTTCGAGGCGCGCTTCCAGAAGCGGGTGGTCGGGAACGCTGAACGGGAGGCGGGCGATGATGACGTTCTGCAGGGCGTCGCCCGGAACGTCGACTCCTTGCCAGAAACTGTCGGCTCCAAATAGCACGCCGCGGGCATCGTTGCGAAAGCGTTCGAGCATCATCGTGCGCGGAACGCCTGCCGATTGACTGTACAGCGAGTAGTTGTGCTCTTTCAGCCAACCCGCCAGCCGGTTCGCGCAATGATCGAGCATTTTGTAACTGGTGAAGAGAACGAACGCGCGGCCTTGTGTCTGCTCGACGTGTTTTTTGATTTTCTCGACGACTGCGGCTTCAAAGGCGCTCGCCTCGCTGGCGGGGTCGGGCATGTCGCCAGATAGAATTAGCCGCACATTCGTACGATAGTCAAACGGACTGCCGAGCTTGAGCTCGGCGGCCTTATCGAGACCCAGACGAGTGCGAATGAAGTCGAAACTTTGACTACCGACAGCGAGCGTGGCGCTCGTCAGAATGACCGTCGGCGCCACGTTGAAGAGCTCGTCGCGCAGAACTGGTCCGATTTCGACGGGCGAGCAGCACAGGGCGGTTCGTTCGTGATAGCGCCCGCTCGCTTCGATCCAATAGACCGCTTCTTTGATGCGTTGGTTCAGCCAGGTTTCGAGCCCCTGGGCGATCGACCGGCAGCGATTGGCGGCCGAAGTTAATTCGATCTGTTCTTCTTCTTTGTTGATACTCTTCGTGAAAACATCGATCGATTCGGCCAGGCCGTTCAGTGGCTTTTGCAGGTCGATGCTGATTTGTGGCCTGGAGGTGACGCGACCGTTGTCTTTGCAATGCTGCGACTGCCAGTGCCGCAAGGCGTCGAACAGGTCATGCGACAGGCTGCGCACAGTCTGCACGAGGTGCTGCCCTTCGCGGTGATTGTGATGGACAAGCAGCCCCTTATTGCTGCGATCGTTGTAGAGCTTATTGAGCAGATAGTCGATCTGGCCGCTCGTCACTGAAATTCCCAGATGATCGGCAGCGACAGCTTCAATCGTGTGGGCTTCGTCGAAAATGACGACGTCGTAGTCGGGTAAAATCGAGGCCCCCTCGCGGCGCAGGGCAAGATCTGAAAAGAAGAGGGCATGATTGACGATGAGGATGTCGGCGTTCCAGACTCGCCGCCGGGCCTTGTAATAAAAGCATTCGTTATAGGCCGGGCATTTTTTTCCCAGACAGTTGCCGTGGTCGCTTTGAACTTCGTCCCACACACCGGCCAGGGGGGCGAAATCGAGTGTGGCGCGACTGCCATCGGTGGTTACCTGCGACCAGCGCACAATGTCATCGACCTGGGTCACTTCCTCGGGCCTGGTGAACATGGCGTGCGCCCGGCCCTGGGCCCCCTTCAGCCGCCGCAGGCTGATGTAATTTCCGCGCCCCTTGACGAGCACGGCCGAAAACTCGATGGGAAGAATCGAATTCAGGAACGGGATATCCCGGCCGATGAGCTGTTCTTGAAGGCTAATCGTTTGGGTTGAGATAACGACGCGGGTGCGCTTCTTCTTATCATTGCTGCCGACTGCATCGGGCAGTGCGCCTTTGCCGCCATCGACTTGCGACGAAGCTGCGGCGAGTATCGCCGGAACGAGATAAGCAAAGCTCTTGCCGACGCCTGTTCCGGCTTCGACGATGAGATGCGATTTTGTGCGAATCGCCTGGGCGACGGCGTCGGCCATCTGCAACTGCTCGGGTCGCTGCTCATACGTTTTGAGTCGCTGAGCGATGCGTCCTGATTGACCGAGAATCGATTCAGGGGTTAGTGAAAGATCGGGCCGGTTCATGTGGCCAGCCGTTGGAAACAGATCAGGCAGATGTCGTCGCGCTGAGGTTGCCCGGCGCAAAACGTTTCGACGTCGGCAACAATGGCCTCGCCGAGCGGCACGGCCTTGGGCGGGGCTTTCTTCAGGAAGGCCGACAGACGCGGGGTTCCATAAATCTCGTTCGCAGGGTTCATGGCTTCTGTCACGCCGTCGGTGACCAGAACGACCGAGTCGCCCGGCTCGATCTTAATCTGCAGCTGCCCGTAAATTGTTTCGGACTGAATGCCCAGAGGAAGCCCTGAGACGTCGGAGCCGACAGGTTTCACTGATCCACGTCGGGAACGGACGAGCGGCGGAAGGTGGCCGGCATTGACGATGGTGAGGGTGTGCGCCTTAGGATCGATGACGACGAAAGCCATCGTGATGAAGCGGTGGCCGAGCCCGCTGGAACAGACTCGGTTGTTGATGCTCGTCATGGCGTCGCCGGGGGTGGGGCGGGCCAGCAGTTCGTAGCGGGTGTCGGAGTAGATGCGGGCCATGAGGAGCGCGGCGGGCAGCCCTTTGCCGGCCACGTCGCCGACGGTCACTGCCAGCCGGCCGTCGGGAAGCGGGACATAATCGAAGAAGTCTCCGCCGACGCGCTGTGCCGCTTCGTAAAAATCGTGGAATTCATATCCTTCGAGATGGGGCCGTTCACTGGGCAGAAACCCGAGCTGAACCTGGGTGGCAAATTCGAGGTCGCGATCGAAGTCGCGCTGCCTGATGGCGGCCGTGTGCAACTGGGCGTTTTCGAGCGCCAGCGCGGCCTGCGAGGCCACACTGACGAGCACCTCGAGGTCGTCATCGGTGAAGGGAAGCGTATGATCGAGTGAGTCGATCTGAATGGCCCCCAACGCTTCGCCGGGTTGGGGCACCAGCGGCGCGCACATCACCGAACGAATTTTCAGGTTGGTGACGCTTTCGGAAAGAGCGAAACGTTTGTCGGTGGCGGCGTCGGCCGAGAGAATGGCGCGGCCATTGTCGATTGCCTCGCGCAAAATCGTCATGCTGAGTCGCGCCGAATCGGCCTGGTCTTCGCGGCGCGCCCGCCATGACTGTACCTGCAAGGCGCCGCTGCCGCCTGCATTCAAGACGATGAAACCGCGGTCGGCCTGAGGAAAAATTTTGAAGAGGCTTTCCAGGATCTTCGGAAGCACCTCTTCGGGCTTGAGCGCGCGGGCCAGATTTTGGCTGATTTCCATGACGGCCCGCAACTTGGCCTCAGGGCGGACGGCGAACCTTGGGCCACGATGACTGACGTCGAGCGAGGTGATGATCGACGAACTCTCAGAACTCGAGTCGTCGATGTCGGGCTGCGGTCCGCGGGGGAACAGGGGTGCCGGTTCGGTGTACGATTCGAGCGTGCGCAGTCCCCCCAGCCCGGGCTTCGATTCGATCTGCGGGGGCGGGGGAGGGAGGGGGACGACATCGGACTCAGGCGGAGCACCCTGATAGAAGCGCAGCACGACTTCACAAACGCGAATCTCATCGCCGTCGCTGATTTCAGTCCGCCCGTGAATCTTCTTGCCGTTGAGAAGCGTGCCGTTCCGGCTCCGCAGATCTTCGAGATAAAAGGTGCCGTGACTTTCGAGGATTTGCGCATGGTTGCGGCTGACAGCGGCATTATCGAGCACGATCTGGCACGACGGATGCCGGCCCATCAACATCCGCTCTCCGAGCAAGTCTACCAACTGTCCGGGACAGCTCCCCTTGACGACCATCAACACGGCCACGTTTTGGATTCCTGTTTACTTGGCAGGGATGTTCAATATTGATAAAGACGACGGAAGAGGTAATTCCGTCCGGCGATGCCGAGTCACCTCGATCGCTTAAGACCGCACCGATTCGCGAAATCCGTTTCTCAATTCGTGGTGTTGCGGATGAATGCCGAGTCAGCAATTGTTGATCGCCCGTCGCTCGCCTCCTGGTCGTCCTTGTTTTCAATGACTCTGGTTCGGCCAGCGTGGGTCGCTTGTCATTATTTCGCGCCATCAGACTCTTTGCCGGTGGTTGATCCTCCGGAAGCATCGGTTTGTTCGTGCTTCTTGAAAATCTCCTCCCACTCGTGACTCATCTGTTGATTGAGCTGTTCCACATTGCGCTGAATCGTTTCGGTCACCGCCAGCCGCATTTTGTCGTCGAGCAGGTCGAACAACACGGGGGGTCGTCGGGCGTTCTCGTGGGATTCCCCGGAATCGGCCCCATTGACCGAAGAATCGCCTCCAGTCGGCTTCGTCGGCGATTGCAGGCGGCCCAGCACGCGTTGCGAGTCATTGTATTCGCCACGCAGGCTGAGCAGAATCGCCTGCCCGGCCAGACCGAAGGCTCGAAACTGCGGCGCAGATTCGCCGAACTGTCCGAACTCATCGAAGATTTCTTGAGCCTCGTCGAAGCGGTGCTTGGCCAGCAGCAGCGCTGCGAGATGCTGCTTGGCATAATTGCGGTAGAGCTGATCTTCAGGAGAAGGAAAATCACTGACGACCGCCCGCCAGGCCTCAATGCTGTCTTTGAGACTGAGCGCGTAAAAATATTGACTGGCGGCTTTGTCTTTCTTTTCGACAAGAGACTTATTGGACAACGGCGCCGCCAGGGGATTAGGGACACGGGTGACCCAGCCAACACCGGCCGATACGCCGCCCACTAGAATTCCCAGAACCAGCAAAATCAGGAACTGCCGCAAAAATGAAAGATCGGGAGCGTGCCAGACACGCGTAAGCCTCCGCACCACGACGTTCCCTTCGATTTGCGGAAGGCCTTTTGTCGCCTTCGCATCGGGTTCGATTGCCGGCTGTTGCTCCTGGATCTCGCCGTCGCCAGAAGCCCGTTTAAGATCTTTCAGAATCGAAAGGGCCGTCTGATACCGTTTTTCGGGATCTTTGGCCATCATTTTATGGACCATCCGACACAAGAGCGGAGGCAGATCGCCGCGGATCTTTTCGAGTGGTTCTGGTTCCTCGTTCAAATGCTGCAGGGCGATGCTGATCGCCGATTCTCCGTGGAAGGGCGCTGTGCCGCTGAGCAAGTGGTAACAGGTGACCCCGAATGAATAGATATCGGTGCGCAGGTCGACCTTGCTGCCGTTGACCTGTTCAGGGCTCATGTACATGGGAGTGCCCATCGTGACGCCGTCCTGCGTCAGATTGACCCGCTCACCCGCGGTCGTAAGCTGCGCCAGACCGAAGTCGGCCACCTTCACGTCCCCCTTGCGGGTAATCATGATGTTCTCGGGCTTGATGTCGCGGTGAACCACACCGGCGCTGTGTGCGGCCTGCAATGCCGAAGCCACCTGGCGCAAGATGCGCAACGCAACAGGCAGTTCAGGAGGGCCCTTGCGCGCCAAAAACTCGCGGAGGTTCATCCCCGGCACGTACTCCTGGGCGATGTATTGGATTCCGTCCTGTTCACCGATCATCAGCACTTGAACGATGTTCGGATGGCTTAGCGAACCGGCTGCCAGGGCTTCGGTTTTGAATCGCTGCAGGTACGAGGCGTCGGCTACGCGATCTTGGTGCAGTACCTTGACGGCAACGTTGCGCTGCAATTGTGTTTGCTCGGCCAGGTAAACTTCGGCCATGCCCCCGCGGCCCAACCGTCGCAGGATCCGGAAATCTCCGAGCATCTTGTCGTGCATGTCGCCCGCCGACGTGGCACCGCCCGGCGTGGCTTTGCCCGGTGTTGCATTTACCGGGGCCGCGTCAGCAGGAACGATCTCTTCCGGTTTCCCGGCGCCCGATCGGTTTGTTTCCCCCCAGCCGGGAATTGGGCTTTTGGCCATATCTCGATTGCTCGCTACGGACTCCGAAATGACATCAACTGCCTTTGGCGATCGGGCAATTGATCCTGGCGGCGCCCGATTCCCCAGGCGACTGGGCAACTGCACCTGACATCCTATCATAACCACCTGCCGGGTGGCACTGAAACAGGGATCGGGAAAAAGCCACAATTGCTCCGCTTCGCCGGGCGACCTTCCCCCGTGCGCCGCCCCGCTCATATAATCTCGTGGCACTTGAATCAGCACCTATGGCAGCGAGAATCACCATGAAGGACGGAATTTCCACAACCCTCGGCGAACTTCGGGGTCGCGGCTATACGCGTCAAACTGTCAAAGCCGAGATGCGTAAGAACCTGCTTGAGCGACTGGCCACCGGTGAGCCATTGTTTCCTGGCATTGTCGGCTACGAAGAGACCGTCATTCCGCAGATTGCGAATGCCCTTCTTTCACAGCACGACATGTTGTTTCTCGGATTGCGCGGGCAGGGCAAAACGCGCATGTTGCGAATGCTGGTGAACTTTCTCGATCCGGTTATTCCAATCATTGCCGGCTCAGAGACCAACGACGACCCACTCGCCCCGATTTCGAAATACGGTCGCGACATGCTCGAACGTTTTGGCGACGACTGTCCACTCGAGTGGTTGCCGCGCGAAAAGCGCTATCACGAAAAGCTGGCGACTCCCGATGTCACGATCGCCGACTTGATCGGCGAAATCGACCTCATTAAACACGCCGAGGGAAAGCACCTTGCCAGCGAAGACGTCATGCACTTTGGGCTGATTCCGCGCAGTCATCGGGGAATTTTCTGCATGAACGAGCTCCCCGATTTGAGTCCGAAGATTCAGGTGGGCCTGTTCAACGTGCTTGAAGAGCGTGATGTGCAGATCCGCGGCTTTCCTGTACGTCTCGATCTCGACCTGGCAATGGTCTTCAGTGCGAATCCCGAAGATTATACGAACCGGGGCCGAATCGTGACCCCCTTAAAAGACCGGATCGGATCGGTCATCTTGACGCACTACCCGCAGACTCGCGAACTGGGAATGCAGATTACCGCGGAAAACGCCTGGACCAATCGCGACGGTAAGGTGCAGGTGCGCGTTCCGCGATTCATGCAGGAACTCGTCGAAGAAGTCTCGCGGCTGGCGCGCACGAGCGGCCATGTCAATCAGGCGTCGGGGGTCAGCGTTCGCATGTCGATCGCTAACTATGAGAACCTGCTTTCGAACGTCGAACGCCGGGCGCTGCGTGCGGGCGCCAGCCACGCTGTCGCACGGATCAGCGACCTGTCATCACTGGTGGCGAGCAGTCGCGGCAAACTCGAATTGAACATGACAGAAGAGTCGGGGCAAGAGGATACTCTGATCAGCAGAATCATCGAAGAAGCGGTCAAGAACGTCTTCAACCAGACTTTGAAGCCTGCTGCCTTCAAGAATGTCGTCGAATTCTTCGAGGCCGGAAACACGCTCGAAACCGATGACGCGATTTCAGGTACTGAATTGTTGCAACGAATCGGCGGCATTCGAGATTTTCCGCAACAGGTGGCCGCGCGGGCCCGCGAATGGGAGCCCACGCTGGCCTCGGGGCCGTTCGCTGCCGAACTGGCAGCGAGTCTGGCCGAGTTCATCCTTGAGGGATTGCACTGCCACAATCGGCTCAACAAGAGGAGCAAGGCGGGAGCCTCGACTTACGGAGTGGGCTGATCGCGATTTGAACTTCCCGCGGGAATCAACCACGCGGCGCTCGTCGCACTGCTCGTCTGCGTTCTGCAACACGACGACTATGTGCGAACGTAACCGGTACACCAGGCGGCCGTAGTGCCCCAGATGATTACCGGCGACCATACGGCCAGTTCGGGCGCGAGGATATTGGCCTTCCCCAAGTACATCAATAACTCATTGACACCCAGCATTACTCCCAGCACGCCGCAGCAGATCGCCAGGTTCGTCAGCAGCGAGGGGCTCTCTTTACGGACCACAAACGGTACACCTACAGCCACGACGATGAGACTGAGGAGGGGCTTCGTGAGTCGCGACTGCAGGTACAGGTTCTGGCTTCTTAGCGAACTATTGCTGAATGACGGATTCCGCAGCCGGCGCATGATCTCCCAGGTTGGCAGATACTCATAATGACTGTCACGGTTGTAGAGCTGGTCGAGGGTAACCGCCGAGCGAATGAAGATTTCGTCGGGTGCGACACCGGCCTTGATGTACTTGCGGCCGGTTGCAGTCAGCCGCAGCGACTCGAATGGAACCGATGTTCCCTTGAGCAGCCAGCCGGTGCGATGGTGCCGGTGCTCGTCTTGCAAAAATGCCTCATGGGCCTTAATGGTGGTGAGATTTTCTGACAGCTTGGTCGAGGTGAGCACGAATTGCGCCTCTTCGATCTTCTGCTCTTTCAGATTGAGCCGATCGCCGATGATGAGCATTTCGGTGGCGAAATCCTTAACCGGTTCGATCCTCCCCGTCATGCCGCTGTCATGGCCTGCGTCGAACTGCAAATGCACGGCGATGCGCGGAATGATGAATTCCTGGTTGATGAGAATCAGCACGTTCACCAGGCAGGCGCCGATAAACAACGGCCGCATCAGGCGGTACGTCGAGATGCCTGCCGACAGAATCGGGTTAAGCTCGCCATGTTTTTGAACCAGGGCCATGGCGACCATCGCCGAGACGACTTGCAGCGTACCCCCCAGCATGCCGAAGAACTGGCACGCGCGATATGAGTAATACTGAACGATCGTGAAAAGCAGCGACAGAGTTCCCGAAGCCGTCTCGAGGAAATCGGTGACGTTGGTAAAGACGTCGATGACGAAATACAAACCAAAGAGCGCCATGAACCCCACGGCAAACACATGCCAATAGCGGCGCAGCAGATAGCGGTCGAAGGTCGTCATGGGGTGCGTGATTACCCCAATTCACCCGGCAGGGTCAAGGTCAAGTCGTCTTACTCAGGAAACACCTGCTGCGACCTGGGAATCCGCCCGACCAGATTTTGCCGTCCGCGGTACAATGGCTCGCGCGGCTCATTCTGCTCTAATTCGTCGTACTGCTTCATGATCGCGTCGTGGCGGTCATCGCTATACGGATGCGTCCGAAAAAACGACGCAAACGGCACTTTCGGATCTTTGTCGCGCTGGTGCAGCTTTAAAAACAGTGCTGCCAATTCCCGCGGGTCGTAGTCGGCGCGATAGGCCCACGCAGCCCCGTCGTGGTCGGCTGCCGATTCGTCCTCGGGATGGAAGGGACGGCTCATCAACCGCATCATCGTCGTTCCCGTCGTGAAGAACTTCGCAGGATCAAATCCAGCCGCGCCATCTTCAATCGTGCGCTGGGCCACCTTTGCGCGTTTGAGCGGCAGCAGGAGGTGCCCGCGGTCGAGATGCGATAATTCGTGCCCGACGATGCCGATGACGGCGGCCTCGTTTTCTGCAAACGACAAAAGGCCCTTGAAAAAGAACAGCGTGCCTCCGGGAAAACAACGCGCGTCCACGCGCGGCGAATCGACCAGGTAGACCTTGATCTTTTGATACCGCCTGGCGTTCGTCATGAATGGATGAATCGTGTCGACCAGTTTTTTCAGGTAGTCGACATTCTTGCCTTTGCGCAACACCCGCAAGCCCTGCTCCTCGAGCTGTGCCAGAAACGCCTCGACCTGAGGATTTCCGAATTCGCGTTCTTCCTTGAACGAAATCTTGACGGCTTCGAGCGTTTTTTCTTCTTCGGGAGTTGCCTTTCCGAACATCTGCTCAAAGAACTGTGCCGGATCGCCTCCGAACCCCTTGGGGATAAACGGATTCTCGGGAAACGCAGGATTCGTTCCCGCGTCCTGCGGCTTCTGCGCTGCCACCGGGCTTACGAGCAGGGCGATCAGAACCCCGGCAGTAAAACCGAGGTACCGCAATTTGGTTCGGCTGGCGCACATAGACAATATCGTACCAATCGGCAGCAATTTGTCCATAAAAAGTTGCGAACGAGTGCGCTGGTGATCGAGGCGGCTCAAGACCGCCGACCGAGCCACAAGCGTGGCCATTTACACCAGCGAACGCGACGGTAGACTGATGGCATTGTCGCAATACGCCAGAATCCCCCACATCTCATTGGTAACGGAGTACCCGTCATGACCGCGCAAGTCACGAAGACTGTCCCCAGTTCAAAGCTGACCCTTAAAGACCGGCTCTCGCGACTCACGTTTCTCGATGCCTGCAAACTGCTCGGCGCCGAGGGCCGAAAGCTCATTCAGCGGAATGCAAACAAGTGGGATTTCAAAATCGCCGAGCATGTCTTCCTGGGAGATGATCTGTTTCGCCTGCGGTTTCCGGATGAATTCGCGGGTGAACAACCGCTGATCGTCACGATTACGCTTCTGGCCGAGGTTCCCCAGCGACTGTGCTGGAACTGCACCCGCTGTGAGGGGGCGTGCGAGCACGTGGGGGCGACATTGTCGCTCATTCTTGAGGAAAAGCTGGCGCTGGGGCTGGCGGCCCCGCCGAAACCGCGGGTGCCGGTAGAAAGCCTCGACGACGAAGATCTGGTGAAGCAGGCTCTGCTTGAGCGGGCCGAGCGGGCGAAAATCGAAAAAATGAAGGTGCAGTCGGCCGATCCGTCACGCCCCTGGACTGACTACACGGTGACGAACAAATTAACCGGTAAATCGTACCGGGTGGCATTACGCGGGACCGAACCGGGTGTTTCTTACTGCTCTTGTCCCGATTTTCGTACAAATACGCTGGGCACCTGCAAGCATGTGCTGCACGTCCTGAAAAAAGTCAAACGCGGGTTTTCGCCGCAGAAGTTGAAGAAGCCGTACTCGCGCAAGAGACTCGCTTTGCACCTGCGTTACGACGGCGACGTGACGCTGCGTCTGGCATGTCCTGAAAAAATCGACGACCAAATGGCGAAAATCATTGCGCCGCTGCGAGACCGCGGCATCGACGACCTCCCCGATCTGATGCAGCGTCTGGCAAAGCTGCAACGACTCGGGGAGGAGCTCACGGTTTATCCTGATGCCGACGAATACATTCAGCAGCGATTGACTCAGGCCCGATTGCGCGACAAGACGGCAGAGATTCGCCGCGATCCCTATAATCATCCCCTGCGCAAAACGCTCCTCAAGATGCCGCTGCTGCCTTACCAGCTCGACGGAATCGCCTTTGCCGCCGGTACGGGACGCGCCATACTCGCCGACGACATGGGTCTGGGCAAGACGATTCAAGGCGTCGGCACGGCCGAATTGCTGGCCCGTGAAGTCGAGATCAGAAAAGTGCTCGTCGTCTGTCCGGCATCACTCAAATCGCAATGGCGCGGCGAGATTCATCGGTTCTGCGACCGCCAGGTGCAGCTTGTCGGCGGCGCGGCGGCCGAACGTGGTGCGCAATACGACAACGAAAGCTTCTTCACCGTATGCAACTACGAACAGGTCATGCGCGACATCGTTTCCATTGAAAAGGTGAAGTGGGATCTGATCATTCTCGACGAAGGACAGCGGATTAAGAACTGGGCGGCCAAGACCAGCAATGTCATCAAGAGCTTGAAATCGCGTTTTGCCCTGGTGCTTTCGGGAACGCCGCTTGAGAACCGCCTCGACGAACTGTATTCGGTCGTGCAATTCGTCGACGGCTGGCGGCTGGGGCCCGGCTTTCGGTTCTTCAACAAACACCGGGTCGTCGACGAGAACGGAAAGGTGCTGGGGTACAAGAATCTGGGTGAATTGCGCGAGGCACTCAAGCCCATACTGCTGCGCCGCACACGGGAGAGCGTCAAACTCGAGTTGCCGCCGCGCATGATTGATACGATCCGCATTCCTCCCACCGACGAGCAGGCGTCGCTGCATGCCGGCAACATGCACACTGTCGCTACGATCATCCACAAGAAATTCATCAGTGAGATGGACCTGTTGCGGTTACAGAAGGCGCTTCTCATGTGCCGTATGGCGGCCGACAGCACGTATCTGGTCAACAAAGAGAAGCCCGGTTATTCGACCAAGCTTGAGTACCTGGACGAGTTGTTCGAGAGACTTTTCGACGAAGAGGGGCGAAAGGTAATCGTCTTCTCAGAATGGACGACAATGCTCGATCTCATCGAGCCGTTGCTGACGAAACGCAAGCTCGCTTTCGTGCGGCTCGACGGCAGCGTGCCGCAACGGCAGCGGCACGATCTGGTTCACAAGTTCCAGACGCTGCCCGAATGTCGATTGTTTCTGACGACTAACGCCGGTTCGACGGGGCTCAACCTGCAGGCGGCCAACACAGTCATCAATGTCGATCTTCCCTGGAACCCGGCCATTCTTGAACAGCGCATCGCCCGCGCGCATCGCATGGGGCAGACGCAACCGGTGCAGGTCTTCGTCCTGGTGACCGAAGAAACAATCGAAGAAAACCTGCTGGCCACGCTCGCCGCCAAGAAAGACCTGGCCCTGGCAGCGCTCGACGTCGAGTCAGAGGTCGATACCGTCGACATGGCTTGCGGCATGGAGGAGTTGAAAGGCCGGCTGGAAGTGCTGCTGGGGGCCAAGCCCGAGGCGCCCATCGACGAAACAGCTCGGCAGGCGAGTCAGGCGCAGTCGCACGAGCCTTCAAAAGAACTTCGCGAGCGTGTTTCTGCTGCGGGAGGTGAACTCCTGGGAGCCGCCTTCAAATTCCTGGGAGAGCTCGTATCGCAGCAGTCGCCAGCGGCGCCGCCGTCTGAAACGCTCGTCAACAATCTGCGTCAGGGGCTGGGGGCCTGTGTCGAAGACGACCCGACCGGAAAACCGCGATTGACAATCACGCTTCCCGACAGGGCGGCCCTCGAAAATCTGGCGCAGACTCTGGCGCAACTGCTGACGGCGACAGAGCCACCCAAGCTGTAAACCTGGCACAGCAGGTGTGGCACAATCGGCAAAACCATCATAATGAGCAACAGATGACGAATGCTTTATGAAAGCCAGGACAGACCAGGGGCTTTATCTGCAGCCCGGCAGTTGTCGCGAGCTAAATTTGCATTGCTCGTCGGATGGTCGAAACGTCAAAACTGGCAGGGCCAACATCCATGCCGTCCTCTTCTTGTGCGATTGCCCCTTCTCAGGCAGTCATCCCTGTCTCGGTCGGAACGCTGCTTCCCGATACAGTTCC
>JAYTRB010000105.1:0-2551 GCA_043746425.1 Planctomycetia bacterium | reverse complement strand
TTCTCGGCCCCGGCAATGTGCGGTTCGTCTCAACTCAGAAACGCAAGCCGGGAAGCAACGGAAACGGGCATGCCAGCGGCAATGGAAATCGCAAGGGAGGCGGGAATCGGGATGCCTATTGAATCCGATTTGCCCGTGACCTCGAAGCAAAACTGCCCCCTGCCTCGCTCTTGAGAGTGCCCAATGAGAAGGACTCTCAACACCTGACATGGCCCCCCACGCCCCACAAGGCTGTCGCCCCTCGCTCTCATCCTGCGAGTCTCGCCGCGAACTGTGCTTGTGGCATGCGACGACGACAGATATGCTGAAGTCGGCTATATAAATGAGTTTAGGTCGCGGTTCCGTAAACATTCGTCCAACCCGTTATGGAAGTGGTGATCGTAGTCAAGAATTGCCGAGGAATCGCCCGTTTTTGTGTGCCATGAGCGGCGGTCACGACGGGTTCGACGAATCTTTACCGGTTCCTGATGCGATATTCGGCTGCGACCCATCATTGCCGGCTCGACCGGTAACGAGCCAACCAGTGCAGGAGAATGCGAAACATGCAACGCAGACATTTCCTGGCGACTTCCGCTGCGTCGCTGCTGTGGGGGGCGGGGACTACTGCCGATGCCGGACGTCTCGATCCTAAAGTCAAAGCCGCAGTGGGCCGCGCTCTCGACTGGCTGGCCCGCGAGCAAAAGCGGCAGGGGTATTGGGAAGCGAATCAGATGCAATATCGCGTGGCCATGACGGCTCTGGCCGGGAATGCGATGGCATGCGAAGGCTCGACGACGACCCGCGGCAGATTTGCCCGAAATATCCGTCTGGCAGTTGACTACCTGCTCGATTTGGCGGAACCGGGGGGTGCTGGCCAGTCCAACGGACTGATCGGCTATAAGAACGATTACCATTACATGTATGGTCACGGTTTCTCAATGCTGTTTTTGTCGCAGATCTTCGGCGAAGAAGAAGACGCCGAACGCCGCGAACAGCTCAAGCGTGTTCTGACTCGGGCGGTTTCATTTTGCGGTCAGGCGCAAACGACAGCTGGGGGCTGGGGGTATGTGTCAGCCAAGGACGGCGGCGATTTCGACGAAGGGTCGACGTGCATCACGCAGGTACAGGGGTTGCGGGCATGCCGCAATTCGGGAATTCCCGTGCCCAAGGAAATCATCGACCGGGCTGTGGAGTACATCAAAAAGTGTACCACGGCCGAAGGGGGGGTACAGTACAGCATCAAGGGCGGAGGTTCGCGCCCGCCCATTACGGCGGCGGCCGTGGCGTGCTTATTCAATTCGGGCGAATATGATTCCGACTACGTCAAAAAACTGATGGATTACTGCAAGAAGAATCTTTCGGCCAGCGGCGAAGATGCCCGCTCGTTCGGCCATTGGCATTATTCGCACTATTATTATGCGCAAGTGATGTACCGCATCGGCGGCGAAGAGTGGAAGAGTTATTTCCGCACGATCAGCCAGAACATTCTGCGGAAGCAATCGGCTGACGGCAGCTGGAAAGAGGGACACGTCGGCCCGGTGTATACGACCGCCATCAATGCGACGATTTTGCAGCTCGAAAACGGCTATTTGCCGATTTACCAGCGCTGAATTCGAAGTCGTCTTCGCGCATTGACACTCAAACCGACGCCCTGGGATGCGAACCGCGGGTTCTGTCCAGTCCGCCAGGCATTCTGCATGTGTCCGGCTTGAGACGCGTTCGTTCCACGATGTCGCAAGTTTGCTTTTCCCCGACAAGTGAGATCAAAAGCCAGCAGCGTTCCCTGACGCCTGCTCAAGTGCGGCTTTTTTTGGAAACAGCGGTTGGGGGACGCGAGGCGTCGCCGGCGAACTTGCCACCGCGACTTCCCAGGTTGAACTCGGTGTGGAGATTGCCTGCCTCATCGGCACAGCGATTCCATGTGACAATGCACTGATTCCGCCAAGGCTTGGATGTTGTAACCCCCTTCCAGCAGGCTGACAAGACGTCCGTGGCAGTATTGATCGGCGACTTGTGTCACGAGCCGGGTAAGTGGTTCGTAGTCCTCGGTTTCAAGCCCCAGCGAACCGATGGGGTCGGCTCGATGTGCGTCGAAGCCAGCGCTGATCAGCAACAACTCGGGCTGGGCCCGCAGTGCGGCCTGCTCCAGCGTCGTCTGAAATTGCTCGAGATAGGACCGGCGGGATATGCCAAATCGCATGGGCAAATTGAATTTCGTGCCCAAACCACGGCCAGAACCGGTTTCATTCGCCGCCCCGGTTCCCGGATAAAATGGATCGCGGTGAATCGAGAAGAAAAAGACCTCGCCAGACTGATAAAACGTATCCTGTGTGCCGTTGCCGTGATGGACATCGAAATCGACGACAAGGACACGATTGAGTCGATGCACCTTTCGGGCTTGCATCGCCGCCAGGGCCACATTGTTGAAAAGGCAAAACCCCATAGCCTCGCCTGGCAAAGCATGATGCCCCGGTGGCCGGATCAGACACAACGCCCTGGGCGAAGTGCCCGTCACGACGGCATCGACGGCCGCCAGGGCCGCGCCGGCGGCCAGACAGGCGACCTCAAATGA
>JAYTRB010000104.1:0-5192 GCA_043746425.1 Planctomycetia bacterium | reverse complement strand
GGTCTCAATGACCTCAAGCCCGAACAAACGCGACAGTTGCTTGCCCGCAAGCCGGCAACCGAACGCAAGCCCTCGGCCGTTGTTCAGGCAGATGCCGTGCTGACAGCCGATGCCAATCGCCGTGATATCCGTCAGGTTCAGGCCGACGACGATTCGCCCGAGATGCCCGTCGACCATCGTCCAGCGATTACACCGGCGCTCAACGCCGCAAAGGCGCCACGATCGGCGCCTGTCGCGAAATCAGAAGCACCCGATGCCAGACAAGCCAAAGCTCAGGAATTGCTTGAGCAGGCGCAAACTCTTCTGGAAGAGGGACGGCTGGAAGAGGCCCAGGCGAAGGCCGAGCAGGCGCAGAAGCTCGACGTGGCCTACGACAACGCGTTGGCGCCGACGCCCGAATTCCTGCTGGCATCGATCGAACGCCAGCGCGACCACATGCTTGCCCAGAACGAGCCGGGCGCTAAATCAGCGCGGCCGGCTGGGGCTTCCAAGTCGAAATCGTCGCGCTTGACCGCTTCGAAACAGCCCGCCGCAAAGGCACAAGCCGACGCTCTGACGAACGAGGCCCAGGCCGATCTTGCGGCAGGTCACCTCGAAGAAGCCGAGGCCAAAGCGGCCCAGGCCAAAGATCTCGATGTCGCCTACGATCTGCTCGACAAAACCCCCGAAGATGTGATGGATCAGGTCGAGAAGGCGAAAGAGAAGCGGTATGTTGCCACGAAGTCGTCGCGATCTGCCGCGGCTTCCATGGCAGACGACGTCCCTGAAATTGCCGCCGCAGATATTGCCCAGGCTGAATCCGCCGGGGAGGACGAAATGGAAGACGCCAGTGTCGTCCGGCCGACGGTGTTTTCGGCCCTCGACCTGTATAATCGGGGCCACGAAGCACTTCGGAAGGGCAACAAAGAACAGGCGCAGAGCTTCTATCTGCAGGCCTATCAGTCGGGTGAAAGGCTCGACCCGCGTAAAGAACAGGAGATTCGCGAGTTCCTGCAACAGCACCGCGTCAAGACCAAGAAGATTCAGTTGCTGGGAACACGCCAGATTCAGGATAGCGAACTGGGCCAGCCCACGCATGATGAGCTTCAGCGGCCGATCGACCAGGTCGACGAGCAGCGAAAGGTTGCGATCGACAAATTGCGAACCGAGGTGCGCAATGCTGAGTTCGTTGCCGAAAAACTGGCTGCGACCGATCCGCAGGCGGCCCTCGAAAAGCTTGATAAGGCGCAGGTCGGCGTCGAAAAGTCGGGACTTGAACCGAGTCTCACCAGCCCCTTGCTGAAGTCGCTTGCCAAGTCGCGCAGCAACATCGAGTACTCTCGAAAAATCAATGCTCCCAAAATCGAAATGGCCAAGCGTAAGGAGGAAGTCGAATCCATCATCAAGAATGAGGAGGCGACCCGACTTCGCATCGAACAGGACTTCGCCGACAAAGTCCAGAAATACAACGATCTGCTCAAGCAGAAGCGCTTCGACGAAGCGATCGTCCTGGCCAAGCAGGCCCAACTGTTGATGCCCGACAATCCTGTCAGCGAAGTCATGGTTCTCAAGGGCAAGCTGGCCAAGCAGGAGGATTTCAACAAGAACCTCCGTGAGAGGAAGGCCGACTCGTTTACCAGACAGCTCAACGATGTCGACGATGCCTCGGCGAACTACGTCGCCGATATCGAATACCCCGCGCTGAAGAAATGGCAGGAGCTGACGAAACGCCGCATGAAGTATGGTCGCGCCGACAGTCGCCCCCCCACTCCTGAAGAACTGCGGATCGAGCGCAGTTTGTCGCGTGAAGTTTCGCTGCACTTCGATAACGCTCCGCTGTCTGAAGTGATCAGTCGCCTGGCCAGTCTGGCCGAGGTCAACATTGTGCTCGATTCAGCGGGACTTGACGAGGAAGGGGTCTCGACCAACAGTAACGTGACGATTAACGTTGACGCCATCCGCCTGAAGAGCGCCTTGAACCTGCTTCTAGACCAGTTGCGGCTGGGGTATACGGTCAAGGACGACGTTCTCAAAGTCACTAGCCGCATGAAGCAGCAGGGTGAGCTGTATACGAGAAACTACTCGGTGGCCGACCTTGTCATGCCCATTCCGAATTTCACCGCGCCTCCGGGTGCGGGTGGATTGCAGCAAAGTGGTTTTAACTCGGGAATTCAACCGACATTTTCGACGCCCAATTTCGGGCAGATGAACGTGACCTCGACCGGCGGGTTTCAGCGACCGGCCGGGCAAGCCTTCGCCCAGATCGACGACAGTGCTCGCCGATCGAACCCCGCGAACGGTTTAGGTGGGCCGGGTGATAATCAAGGATCGGCGGGCGGTGGAATGACGGCCGATTTCACCTCGCTGATCAGTCTCATCACGACGACGATTGCACCCGATTCGTGGGAGGAAGTGAGCGGACCCGGGTCGGTGATGCCGTACCGCACCACGCTCAGCCTGGTCATCCGTCAAACTCAGTCGGTGCATGACGAAATTGCCGATCTGCTGGGCCAGTTACGCCGCCTGCAAGACCTGCAAGTAACAATCGAGTGCCGGTTCGTGACTGTCACCGATAACTTCTTCGAGCGCATCGGCATCGACTTCAACTTCAACCTGCCCACGAACGTCAGCAATGGTTTGCCGAACACGTTTGGCCAGCCCGTGCCACCGTTCGGCAACGGGAATAACTTCGCCGGCCTGTCGGGGGCCACCGGCGCCATCGGTATCGCCGGAGCCGCCGGGGTCGCCGGAGCCGGCGGTGGTGTAGCCGGCGTGGCCGGTGGGGGCGTTGCAGGCGCCGGCGGTGGCGTAGCGGGCGGTGCCGCGGGGGGCGCTGCAGGCGTTGCCGGGGGTGCTGTTGCGGGTGGCACCACCTCTGGTAATACGGGTTCCCCGGGCGGCGGGCCGTTTACTCCCGGCCCACTGGTCGACACGTCCAACTACAATCAATGGCCGCGCTATGGAGATGTGGTTGGTCTGGCGGCGCCGAACAATCAATTCTCAAGTGATTTGCAGATTCCCTTCCGGCAGGGCTCATTCGCCCTGGGCATTCCTAAATTCGGCGGTTTCGACCCGACCTCGGGTTTGAACGTCGGGTTTGCCATCCTCAGTGACATTGAAACTTTCTTCCTGATCAACGCCACGCAGGGCGACACACGCAATAACCTGCTGTTTGCCCCGAAGGTGACGATGTTCAACGGTCAGATTGCAACGGTGCGCGACTCGGTTGCCCGTCCGTTTGTAACCAGCCTGGTTCCCACAGTCGGATTTTTCTCGGTCGGATTCCAGCCGGTTATCTCGACTCTTCAGGAAGGCGTGACCATGACGGTCATGGCCGTCATCTCAGCCGATCGGCGGTACGTTCGACTCACGGTCGTACCGTTGTTCCAAGCCATTACCGACGTGCAGACGTTCTCGTTTCTCACCTCTCCCGGCGGTTCGACACAGAGTGGACAGACGGGTAACGGCGGTGGCGGCCAGCAGGGCGGTGGTGGCGGTGGCGGCCTGGGCGGCTTCGGTGGCGGCTTCGGCGGCGGTGCCGGCGGCGGCGGCGCCGGCGGTGGCGGCTTCGGCGGGATTGGTGGTGCGGCTGCAGCTGGTGCGACAGGCCAGGCGGGCGGCCAGGCGGGCGGCCAGGCGGGCGGTCAGGCGGGGGCAGCGGGTGGTGGCGGACAACAGATCACTATCCAGAGGCCGATCCAGGAAACCGTGACCGTCATGACCACCGTCAGTGTACCCGACGGCGGAACAGTGCTCCTGGGCGGTATCAAGCGCTTGCGAGAAGGCCGTACGATGAACGGCGTTCCGATCTTGAACAAGATTCCCTACGTCAGCCGCTTGTTCAAGAATACGGCTGTCGGCCGTGAAACCGAGAGTCTGATGTTGATGGTCACACCGCGCATCATCATTCAGGAAGAAGAGGAAGAACTGCTCGGAGTCGATCTGCCGAACCGGTAACGCCGGTGCTTGAGATTCGAATTCCCATACCGCCGGTAACCTGCTAGGTTATCGGCGGTTTTCGTTGGGGCTGGCAGCCCGCAGTGACCGCTCGACCGCTCGATCGCGAGCCCGGCGCGCGATGGCACACGATGCTTGTGAACGAACATAAAACGGAGTTGACGCATGACAAGCCGGCCCGCGAACGCTCCTCGCATCAGCCTGTGCATTCCCCACTGGCAGGTCCGCGAGATGATGTCGATCTGCCTGCGGTCAATTCGCAGGCATTCGCAAAAATACGATCTGGAAATCATCGTCGTCGATAATGGCTCACGCGACGAGAGTCTCGATTATCTTCGCTCACTCTCGTGGATCAGGCTCATCGAACGGCCCGAAGAATCGGTGGCGAACTGGCCGGCCAACGTTTTCACCGCTTGGGACGCGGGCCTTCGCGAGGCGCGAGGTGAATTCTTCGTCACCATGCATTCAGATGTGTTCGTCAAACAAGACGACTGGCTCGATCCCTTCCTGCGGGAAATTGTCAATGGGCCAGACGTCGCCGCGTCGGGCGCCTGGAAGCTCTCCCTTGAAAGTCCCTGGTATGCATTCCAGAAACGAGTCGTGGGCTCGTGCGTGGCAAACGTCAAACGTCTTTTCGGAAGACGCGCCCGCAGTTCGTTTCGCGAAGGACACTATCCCCGCGATTATTGCGCGATGTACCGCAGGTCGGTCATTCTCTCTGAAAACCTGACGTTTTGCCCCGGCGAGAGCCTCATCACGGGCGGCTACTCGATCGCCCGGCAACTCTGGAGCCGCGGGTACGAAACGCGGATGATTCCCGTCTGGGAAATCGCCCGCAAGATCGTCCATGTGGCGCACGGCACGGCAGCTGTATCTGGCGAAAAGCCGCTACATCACCGGTCTGCCCAACGACGCGCCCAACAGCGGGCTCAAGCCCTCATGTCTCAAGACTGGGTCGAACAATTGCGCCGCGACTCGCTTCTCGACGTCGCCTGAGACTGCTCGACCTGAAATCGCCCCAGTCAATGGTCCCAACGTTCACTGAACCGCACTCGTTCGCCGTCACGCTGGTATCGGTACTTGTATTCCGGGCCGCCGGGGTATTCGACGTTGTAGCGATAGCGCGTGTGAAAGGGTGTCGAAAGCTGTCGTTCGCGGACGCGAGCCTGTGGCGCGGGCGCCGGCGCGCCCATCGATGCTGGCGCAGGGGCTGGCCCCAAGGGCAATCCGGGAGAGAACGCCGGAGCCGGAGCTGG
>JAYTRB010000103.1:0-3038 GCA_043746425.1 Planctomycetia bacterium | reverse complement strand
GCTGGGGCTGCTGTCACCGCCAGAGCTTTTTTGGCCGAGCGGGTCTGGCATCGGGCGGTAAAGTCGGTGCAGCCTGCCTTCACAGAATGCGAGACGCGGGCAGCGGGGACGCGCGACAGCCACAGTGCTGGCAAATCTCTGGCGGTTCATTTCTGGATTTTTCGATGTTTTTTTCCAAATCTGGAAAAGACATTTCCGACAACACGCGCTGTCGTGGGTAAAATTCAAGACAGGTCGCAACGCGGCCTGATGGAACAGCCAGCCAGGGACAACCAGAGGAAGGCCATGAGGGTCATAAGAGGTCACGGCGACTGACGTCGTCCGCCGAGGGGATACGCCCGGTCGGGGCCTTCACCCGAACAGGCGATTCACTGCCGATCCGGCGGGGCGCGACTCAACGGTTCTTGCTTCGCCGAGGCGACGCAGGTTCGCAAGGGCATGCGCTCAGGCACGATGCAGGGAGAAGGACGGAGGAACAAGGAGAGCCCGACGATGGCGGTCAGGCAGCGGGCGGGTGGCATTGAAGTCGCGCGTGGTCCGAGTCAACCAAGTCCGATTCGATTCAAGGAGAGCGAGAGATGAGCATGGTCATGCTGATCGGGGCAATTCTGGGATGGGGAGCGATCACGCTGAAATGCGTGCCGTGTCTGGGATCAAGCTGGCCCGGCCATCCATTCCGCTGCATGATCGCGCTCGTTCCCACGGTTCCAATGCCTCTTCTGGTGTTTCCTATGTATCCCATATTACCCAGTCGAATGCAGCTCTACGAAAAAATGATATCTATGGGGTTGGCTGATATCTATGGATCAATTCCCGAGGGTTTCTCATAGATATCAGGTCGCGGGGCACTGATATCTATGGGCCGCGCGCTGATATCTATGGCGACCTGATATGTATGGCGGCTCCGCGTCCTGTTCACGGAATGAGCCAGGTTGCCGGGGTTGGGCTCCCACTGCCAGGCTCAACGCCGCGGCCCGGCTTCGTGATGGTTCTTTGACAATTCGGTAGACGAAACGCTCGGCCGGCCGGGAAAGGTCCTGGGTGGCGGGGGGGCCGAGCATTGCCAGGGGCCAGCCCCCGCCATGAACCGCGCCTTCATTGCCGGCACGGCTGGCCTCCGGTGCCACGTTGATGAGGAAGTTCCGTATCGATGGGGAACGGAACGGGGCCAACCGTGGGACCATGAATTGTGAACATCGGCCAATTCGATCAAACCCGATGCCGTTGCCCGCTCCGGCTATCGACCGATGAGCGACAGCATTGCCCGGCGGATGGGTGGGGGGAGCATTGGCCATGCTTCCATGACCTTTCCCAAGTCAGGATCGGTAGGGTCAATTTCAATGTCACGGGGCGCACCCGACCTCTGTTTTTCCGACGGATTTTCGGATAACGGGTACGTTTCCAACCTGCCCGACGAGTCGTTTGGCGGCGAGTCGCGGCTCGCGCGGTGACTCGCTGCCGAACCGTACGAATCAGTCGTTGGTCTTGCGACCCAATGAGCAGAGGCGATACCCTTACAGGCGATGGCGACCGAACCCGATCCACGTGAAATCGTACGGCAGTTTCCCTGCACGCCGGGCGTCTATCTCATGAAAGACGCGGCAGGACGGGTGATCTACGTTGGAAAAGCAGTCAATCTTCGCAGCCGGGCGGCGAGCTACTTCACCAAAGCGGCGGCCGTCGATTTCCGCACGGCCGATCTCGTTCGCGAGATCCGCGATATCGACTTCATTCCCGCCGACAGTGAAGTTGATGCCCTGCTGATGGAAGCCCGCCTCATCAAGGACGTCCAGCCGCGGTTCAACCAGGAACTCAAGGACGACAAGACCTTTCCGTACCTCGAACTGACGTTGCGCGAGGATTTCCCGCGGGTGGCATTCACGCGACAGCCGCAGGCCCGCGGCACAAAACTGTATGGACCGTTCACAAACGCCAAGAAATTGCGGGGAGCGATCGCCGCCCTTCAGAAGATCTTCCGATTCCGCACCTGTGCGCTCGACATTGAGGAGAACGACGAACGCTGGAAATGGTTCCGTCCCTGCCTTTTGGCCAGCATTAACCAGTGTACCGCTCCCTGCAACCTGCGGATCAGCAAAGAAGACTACCGCCGCGACATCGAACGCCTGAAGCTGTTCCTCGATGGAAAGAAAGACAAGCTGCTCGACGAAATGCGCGAAGACATGCGGCAGGCATCGCAGGCTTTGAAATTCGAGAAGGCGGCGCGTATCCGCGATCAGCTCAAATTGCTCGACAATCTCTCGTTGCGGGGCAACCTCGAAGATCATGTGCAGCCCGAAGTGTTCTTTATCGACCCGCGCAAGGGATTGGCGGGCTTGCAGAAAATCTTCAAACTTCCGTCCCCCCCGCGGCGCATCGAAGGAGTCGATATCGCCCATCTGAGTGGTCAAGAGACGGTGGCCAGTCTTGTGCAATTCATCGACGGTCTGCCGTTCAAGCACGGCTACAAACGGTTTAAGATTCGCGGTGTCGAGGGAATCGACGATTTCGCTTCGATCCGTGAGGTCGTCGGCCGCAGATTGTCGCGCCTGGCGCGCGAAGGAGAATCGTTTCCCGACATCCTGCTGATTGACGGGGGGCTCGGGCAGCTCAACGCAGCACTCGAAGCGATGCAGGCCATCGGTGTCACTCCCCCTTTCACTATTTCTCTGGCCAAGAAAGAAGAAGAGATTTACGTTCCCGGCGAGACGACTCCGCGGCAGCTGAGCCGGCATTCGTACGCCCTCAGGCTTTTGCAGTACATCCGCGACGAGGCGCACCGCTTCGCGCAGCACTATCACCATCTGCTTCGCCGAAAGTCGACGTTGGAGGAATAGCCAGCCCTTGAAAAAGGAAGGCTCGATTGAAATTCCAAGCCATTATGTTAGGCTGACTTGCCGGTCTTGACAGCCTGTCGAACAGTGTGATTCCGATACCGAGTATTCATGATTACACGGCTTGAGCAACCCTCTGCCTCCCCACCCCGCAGTAACCGTACCTCGCGCCGGAATAGCGCCCTTCTGCCAGGCCATCAGACTTCT
>JAYTRB010000102.1:0-9044 GCA_043746425.1 Planctomycetia bacterium | reverse complement strand
AGTTCAGCCATTACCAGCTGCCATGAATAGAGTTGCGAATTCCAACATCAGTCGTACAACTAATTCGGGCGGTAGCAAAACCGGCCGCCGGCAGCCATTTGCTGGCAGGTTTTCAGGACTTCACGGGCACTGACGACAATTGCCGAAAGCCGTCCCGACCGCCCTTGCCGCCAGTGGTGATTCTGCTTGAGTATCGGAACGAGACTCTCCAGGTCGCGGCGACGAGAGACGGATGGCTCGAACAGCCGAGTCGTCGTGGTCCAGATCTTTCCCTCGGCATCGCGCGTCTGCAGTTCAAAACTGGCGGCGGTGAATGGAGAATACGGCATTTGAGGCTCGAGAATCTCCTCGACGCCATGGAAGAAGGTCATGGGACCGATCCCGGTTCCGAGAAAGAGGATCTTTCCATTGAATTCGAGAAGTCCCAGGAAGGGAGTGTTCTTGCCGCACGGGGTTGTTGCCAAATGATGGTTGCGAATCAGCTCGCTGGCGTGGGCTCCCCAAGCCGCAACCGGATGTGTCGGATGCACGCTGCGAAGGACGTCGGGCATCCGGCGGAACACCTCGGTCACTAATCCTACGGCTGACGGTGACCACACCAAATCTGTCATTTGTCCGGTTCGGGCATAGTCGATAGCACTTCCGCGAAATGGAATCGTCGGCATGATCAGGGTGCCTGAAGCGCCGATGGCATTCTGCAGGATTTCGATCACATCGCCTGGCCCTCCCTCGAAGCCTTCAAACTTATCGTAGCCCACGTGTACCAGAAGGACGTCTCCCGGTTGAATGTCCAGCCGGGAAATCAAGGCACTCAACTGGGCCTTGTCGAAATGGAAAAACCTCTTAATGAAGCGCCGGCGACGTTCCTTTAGCCAGTTCTTAAGACGCCGCTTAACCGTCTTGACCAGGGTCTTGCTCATTCCACATGGCCCAGCTTGTCTTCGAGCAGTAATGCGTCCAGGAAAAACTTCACAGCCCAATTCAGGATCCGATTTCGACCGTAACCACCCCAAAAGGGCCACGAGCCGAAGACCCCTCCACGGAATGCGGAATCAACGCTGGTGATGTTGTGCCGCGCCATCAAGTAGCGATTCGCAAGTAGGCTGGCGTCGCGATAGCGAGTGTCGCCCCCGTCTTCGTAAAGTTGCGACCAGACAATCGACGTCTGCGCTGTACCGGTCAGACAGCACCAGTCAACTGTACCGAAAAATTGCTCATTGATCCGACCCGGAATGAAGCCAGAATTGTCCATTAAGGCGACCAGACTGTTGGCAGTTCGGGCGGCTGCTTCGCGGCAGTCGGGTCGATTTGTGATTCGGGCGATCCCCATAAGCCCTTGCATCGAGTAGGCAATTGTATGCAGCAATGGCTGGGTTGGGTCGCTCAGACAGCAATCGGCGAACCAGCCGTTCTGCTTCTGTCGCGAAAGGCAATAGTCGGCGGCGCGTAACGCGCCGCGCTCGGCTTCATCCCAATTCCCGGCGCGGGCGGCCTCAAGCAATCCCCAGGCCGCTTTGACATTGTACAACGTGGAGTGTGGATTCGCGTGACTCGAATTTCCCTTGATCCAATTGCCGTTCGGTTCCTGGACTTCAATCATCCAGTCGGCGGCGCGCCGGGCGGCATCGAGGAAGCGCCTTTCGCCTGTGCGCCGATAAAGCGCGCTCCAGCCCAACAGCACCTGCCCGGTGTTAAATACCGCTGGAGTCGGAGTGGCGTTCACCTTACCTGTCATCACGGCGCCGCAGTCCATTTGAATGCTGATTTCCCAGTCTCCCATCTCGATGGCGCGGCGCTCATAATCGACGTCATGAAAAAAGTCCGCAAGATCCAGAAAAGTGGGAATGATGTAGCCGGTCGTTTCCGGGTAGCTGGCGTTGAATCCTCTTCCAAGCGTTGCACATTGGGCCACCCCGCGATCGGTACCTGAATCCTGCGCGCGCTTGATCCAGTCGGCCGCTTCGCGAATGTGGGTCAATCTGTCGAAATTATCGTGCGGGCGCGCATACTCCGCGCTCCAGCGAACGCGATCCAGCATTTGCTGCGATGTATCGAGAACGGTTCTCGCTTGTTCCCTGGCCCAACGTGTTAGAGTTCCCATCATGGAGTCAATCCGCTATCGGAAAAGAGTGCGGTCGTTCGATCCACGGCGACGCATTGCAGTGGGTGCCGCAGAATCTAAATTAATGCACCGGCGCGCACCACAAAAGTCTTCGGTTCCACTGCCGTCGCCACGTCGAGGGCAAAACGAATCACTTCGTCACCTTGATCGGGCAATTTCTCGAATCCAAGCTCGTCGAACAGACCCGCCACGAGTCCATTTTTACGGGTCGGAATATATTCCCCGAGAATCGTGTCATAGCCGAGCTGCCGACACCGGTCCAGAAAGTGTCCGAACAGGAACTGCTCGACGCCGCGAGAGATGACGCGGCAACTCATCAGCCATGAATCAATTCGAACGACCCTTTTTCGCCCGTCACAAATTTCCGGCACGGCAAGCAGCACGGAAACCAGGCCATGTTCGCCGAAACGGTCTCGAAGCCTGAGCGTGATATCAATTGCATCGGGAATGTTGCGCAACCGAATTACATCGTTGTGACTATGGCGCCGTGTTGTCAAATTGAACTGATTGGTCTTTCCCAGGAGTTGCACGACGCGCGGCAGATCGGCGTCAGTAATCGATCCCAATTCGGCGACCATTTCCAATGAACGAAAGTAGTCGTCCAGAGAACCGAACGTGGCCTCGGCTTCACGGCGGTGGCGCTCGGCGGCATATTGCCGACCGCGCATTCCATCTTCGCCGCTGAGGCCGACCGTCTCGAACCAGTTCCCGGACTGCAGAGCTCTGACATATTCCGCCGGATCCTGCGGAACCTCGACAACCTCGACTTCGGGAATGGCCTGCCGAACTTGCTCACGTTCGGCAGGGTTGTCGTCAAAAAAGACGAAGCTGTCGAGACCGAGATTCAATGACGCCGCAATTCTGGCGATCGTGGCGTGTTTCGGCTCCCAGCATGCTTCAAAGGCAGCCATGTCATCCAGGGTTAACACCATGTCTGAATTCAATCGAAACGGCTCGCGAGCGTCTTCAGGATTGTTCTTAGAGGCGACAGCCAACAGGACGCCGCGCTTTGCGAGCTGTTTGACATAAGTCTGAAAGGCCACGAAAGCCTCTCCTTCCGGGCTATCTCCCAAGGCAATGCCGAGTGGCCCCACTTCACCGACGACGCCTCCCCAGAGAGTGTTGTCGAGATCGAGCACGAGGACCTTTTTCGGGCCAGTAGTCAACGCGCGGATGCCCGCGCAGATATGGTCGGCGATTTGACTCGTTCCATTTTCACTGAAAGGTTGCTTAGTCCAGAAATAGCGGCGCATGTCGTAAAACGATCTTCGTCCGGATATGCCCGAAAGCTGCTCCAGGTCGAGAAAGTAGGCGCCCTGAGGAAGATGCCCGCGAAGTCGAGCGTTCATTTCACGAATCAACGACACGGGCCCTTCACTTCCGGCCGCAAGGTGCTGCCCGAGCGGGCCGGGTATTATCCAGTCGTAACCCACCTGGATCATACGGCCGTGCAGTCTTTCAGTTGCCAGGAGCCACGCCTGCTGCCAGAAACGAAGCTCATCTTGCAGACCCTGCTCTTTGTCGCCCCCCCCCTCCAGCAGCCGTTTGTTCCATGGGAGCAGGACGACAATTCCGGACTGTGCGCCGGGCCAGCGGTGGTTGGTGAGTTCCTGCAGAACTCTGTCATAGCCGCCATCGACAACGCGGAGCGCGATGCCTCGCGCCCAAGCCGCGGCCGTGAGCGAGGTCACAATCCATGAGGTCGTGCATTGACCTAGAATGAGCACGTTCAACGGTGCGTGCGAGCTATCGTCCGGGAGTAATTCCCTGCGGACAATTCGACCTGCTTTGTCGATCCCTTCGGGGTCAAGGCGGTCCCGACGCAGGGCGTCCCGCAGGAGCGCCAGGCCATCGGCCGTGCGTCCCTCTTTTCGCAGAGAGGCGATCGTTGCAAATAGTTCAGCTTGAAGCATTGAGTTCATTGTTCCATTGGCGCGACGACATCGAATTTCACGAAATTCACTCCTGATTCAAATGCCGGCGAATCAAATCCTCGAGTTCGCCCACGGTATTAAACCCTGCCAATTCCGCACTGCTGAACCTTACGGCAAACTCCTTTTCAATATTCACCAGTAAAGTCACATGCATTAACGAATCCCACCCGTCGATGTCCCTGGCGGTCGTGGCGCGGGTAACAACAATTTCATCATCGTCGAACACATTCCTGAAGACCTTGTTCAATCGGAAAAGAGGATCGTTCATTTGAAATGGGGCCATTCAACAGATGAGGAACGTGTGGGGACGAAGAGTAACCTGCCGAATACGATGACTGCCGCCACGCGACTTTCGAGTACACTTGCAGACTTTTACTTTAGCGTAAGACGACTGTCTTTCGTTTTTAAGGGCAGATAGCCCGCAGAGGCTGACAAGGTGTTCGGTGTACTGTATCGTAGTCCCAAAGTCGTGCGATTCAAATCGTTCGCGAGCTGCCGATTGAATCGAGATTGAGAAGTCAGCCCTTTTCCTTGTCGGGAATGTCTTGGCGGGCGTCATTTTTCGTCAACCGGAACGATTCATGAGTATCATTCG
Source organism: Planctomycetia bacterium (assembly GCA_043746425.1). Taxonomy (GTDB): domain Bacteria; phylum Planctomycetota; class Planctomycetia; order Planctomycetales; family Planctomycetaceae; genus JACQFH01. The sequence goes on along the minus strand of JAYTRB010000102.1, from coordinate 4,393 downwards.
CTTCAACCCTTCTGACATCGAGCTTTTCGCAGCAGCGAGTCATGACCAGAATCCCTTGCATGTCTCGCTGCTGTATGCGCGGAGAACGGCCGTCGGCGAGCCGGTTGTATTTGGAATTCTCAGCGCCCTGGCTGCGCTGAGCGAAATCCCAAATCAACCTGGGCAAGTTCTCGGCAGCGTAGCACTTACGTTTCGAAATCCACTGTTTGCCAATGTCGATTACGAATTGTCGATCGCGGAAAGGAAGTCTGGACAATTCAAGATATCGATCAAGGACGCCGGACGAATCATGTTGACCGGACAGCTCGGATATCGCCATGAAGCGGTCGTCGAGCAAGCGGTATGGTGTGTTGCCGCTGATCCGCAGACGAAGGCCCTCTCGCGCCCCATGGTCGAGTTTAAGCCAGGTCTCACGGTGATGGGAGAGTACGGTCCCTCGGCTGGTCCGCTTCAGGAACTTATTGAGCGATGGCATCTCTCCGATAAAGGAGTTTCTCGGGAAAGGCTTTCGATTCTGCTGTGGTGCAGTTATGTCGTGGGCATGCATTTGCCCGGTGAGCCGGCCGTGTTTTCGCAATTGCGACTGGAATTTGAACCCGCGTCCACTTTCGACCACCTTCCTCTTTCCTACGTGGCAAACGTGACAAGTTTCGACGAAAGGTTCGATCTCCTGCAGGTTGAAGCAGCATTGGCGCGCGGTTCGGTGCCGTCGGCGCGCGGCGAACTCTCTGCTTTTGTCCGTCGGGATTCCCCGCGCGTCTCGGTGCACGAACTGGCAGAAAAAATACCGCGTTCGATGGCCCTTTCTGGAAAGACAGCACTCGTAATTGGTGGAAGTCGCGGGCTTGGAGCAGCCTTGGTGGCAGCCTTGGCCTCGCAGGGATGTCATGTATTTTTGAACTATTTGAACAGTACCGATGAGGCGTTCGCCTTGCAGGAGAGACTGCATGAATGCTCCGGTGGCGTCACTCTGTTTCAAGGCGATGCGACCGACGTGAAATGGTGTCGACAACTTCGAACTCAACTGATGAACCAAGGTACAGATTTGGACTTTCTTGTCTGCAACGCGTCGCCTCCAATCGGGAATCTCGGTTTCGGCCTGGATTCTGTGGCACGCATTATTGCCTTCGTTGACAAGAGTCTGTCGCTGGCATGCGTTCCGCTGGCGGGATTTTTTGACTTGCTGGAATCTCGCGGGGGCCAAGTCGTTCTCATTTCATCGGCGGTTGCCGCCGAGGGGGCACACGACTATCCTCCCGATTGGTTCCACTACGTTTCTGCGAAGTATGCACTCGAGGGGCTGGTGCGAGCGATTGCTTCGCAATCTTCGCAATTGAAGTTCCTGATAGTACGCCCGCCGCGCCTGCTGACAGACCAGACGAATACGACGCATGGCAGGCAAGGAGCAATTCCCGTCGAGGGGGTGGCGGCTGCAATCGTCAAACGTCTTTGTGATCCGGGCACAAATGCAAAACTTGAGACGTTCGAGCTAAGTGATCCGTGACAGATGATTTTTCTTGTGATTGACCTGTTCAGGGTTCGGGCGACAGGTCAATTCGGATTGATTGAGGCGACAGAGGCGCCTCAGTGCTCGAACAATTCAATTCGAACTTCCCGCACCGAACTGCAGCCGACGGTTTCTCATTTCCCAGGTAGGTGACTGCAAGCGCTTGGCGATCGATGCGCAGGCATGTCCGCAAAACGGCTGCCGGCAGGCAGGTTCCATAACCTGGCGCCTGCCAGCCAGCTGGTGCATCTTTCGAGCCCCGCTCGACCTCGAAAGGAACCATTCCGGCGCTAGTCCATTGTCGGAAGGTCTTGTCTCCAAATCGGAATCCTGGAAACCCGTCGGGCAGACAGCTGGTTTCGCACTCCGCGTCGACGGGCAATTGCCAATTCCAGTGTACGAGCCGCGGGCAATCTGTCGTAATGAGATCGGCGATCCAAACGCCGTGTTTTGGGATCAGCCGAATGGTTCGAATGATCGAATTCCCTTCGTTCAATTTCACTGTTCCTGAAATCAAGTGCCCCTGATCGCAATCTTTCGTGTTCAGATGCATGGCGCTGCACACGTGCGACCAACCCAGCCGTCCCGCGTGTCGGGCCATCGGACAATCTTCGATTTCGATGGTGTTGTGCGCCGCTGCCCCGCGGAAGTAATCGACCCATTCACGGGAACCGAAATAGAAGGGCATGCCAGGATCTGTCAACACAGGCCGGCCCTTGAGATGGAACAGTAACTGTAACGCATCGGCGTGCCCGTGAGCGGTCGATGGGGTGCCGTCGCCAAACAGCCCGTGCGCGATGGGACCGCAATCAAAAAGCAGCCAGTCGGAGGTGTCTCCGGTACCGGCCGTGGCGATGGCGTAGCCCGATTCGGGAAGAACCACAATCCGCACCGACTCTTTCGCTGGGGAGGAACTTGCGATTTCGGCAGCCACATCGGGAGCGTTCGGTCGTTCTGTGTTACGATGCACCGGCTGTGCAGCTTGCAGGCGACGGGCATGGCTCATTTCTAAAAACGTTTCGACGCCGGGGGCGCCGAAGAGCCAAAACAATTCTTCACCGGGCTTAAGAGCGATCTCGGTGAAATCGGGGCGGTTGCAGAGTACGGCAGCCAGGGCATAGAGAGAACGAAAATTCCAGAAGTTGTCGGGCTGAACGGGAATCGAACGGGCCGAATCGACGTCGCCGAGAGCTGGCCAGAGTCCGTCGGGTGGGAGAAATGCGGCGCCGGCTCCAAAGGCGTTTGTGACCGAAGCCAGCAACTCGCCAATGGGTTCGCCGCTTCCCTGCCCCGTCGCCAGGGCGTGAGCCAGAAATCCCAGTGTGAAGAAATGATAACCCGTTGCCTGCTCAACGCAAAAACCATCGCGGTAGAATTGCTGCGGACCGTGCTCGATGAGCACCTTTCGACTTCGCGAGCGCCATTGTGCCGCCGGTTCGATTCCGTCGAGCCACCATCCCAAGATGTGCAATCCCGCCGCTTCACCGATCAGATGATTGTAGGGACTGGAATAAAATGAAAAATGTTCGGAGAGATATTGGGCATGGTCGGCCACGCTCTCGGCGATTCGCTGCTGGTCGCCGGGTTGCCAGCCTGTCCAATCGGCCAGTCCAGCCAAGGTCCAAAGCCACGACATTCCGCGGACCGCGGTTTCGAGTGCGCTTGTCCAGTTGACTCCTTCGTAGAGGGGGTTGTTGTCGATCCAATCGAGGAGCAGTTCGCGCGCCCGTCTGGCAAATCGCTCGTCGCGCGAGAACATCCAGCCCCGCGAAAGTTCGACGAGAAACTGGTGTCGGTTCAATTCCCAGACATATTTGACGTCGATTCCGTCGGGCAGCTCGAACAGATCAAGATCGGCATGGAAGTCACGTGGCCATTGGTGCTGCGATCGTGGGTCACGGTGCCAGTCGATCGGATCGGTCAATCGGGCCTGGAACCCAAGAATTTCATGGTACCCCGACATAATTTGGTCGGCGCGCCACTGCGCGCGCGAAGAAATCTCACCAAAAACCTCGGGCGACAGTGATTTCAGATGCTGCAATTGCAACGCAGACGTGCCTGGAATGAGGCTGGCGGCCCGCTGGCAGAGATTTTCTGCCCATTCACCACACGGCAGCCGACGTCGGCGGGCGGTGCCGGCCCGCCAGGCCTGCTGGTTCTGCCAGCGCCGTGCCGCATCGGAAAGGCGGCAAGAGATTTCGCCGCCAGACATCCGTTTCAGCTTTTTCAGTCGGTGCAATAACGTCATGAGTCTCTCAAGGAATGGCAGGCCATTCGCCCGGCTAACGCTTACTTCACGTCAATGACTGTCTGCAGCCGGAACTTGCCGGAACCGGCTGGGACGACGTGTACGCGCCAAAACCCCCCTTGACGAATCTTGTCGGTTTCGGGCAGCTTGATCCACGTATTATCGAGTTGCTGTGAAGCGGTGGTGAAGGGTTTGCCTTTCAAGTCGTCAATCAAATGGTCGGGGCCACCGATTTTAATGATTCTAGCGGGCTCGGCATCCATCGTCAGAACGCACGCGGCCGGCCCATTCATGATGGAGATCGTGCGGCCTTCCACCTTTGGTTCGGTGGGCATGTTCCACGTAATGTGCGGCGAGAGCGATTTATCGCATTCAAGTTCGTCGAGCACTGTAATGGAATTCTTTTTACGGTCATATTCAAACGTCCGCCGGGCGAGCTGCAGGTATTTTGTCGCGTCCACTTTATGCGGCGGCGGATCGGAATAGGCCCGTGTGCCATTGCCAATCCATTTCTCGCCAGAGCGCGACAGCGACCCCCGCTCTGCATAATCGGGATCGCCTTCAAACGTGACGTCGAACGCCAGCTCATTACCTCGAAAGAAAACTACGCCGTTTCGCAACCAGCACGGTCCGTAGGA
>JAYTRB010000101.1:0-8384 GCA_043746425.1 Planctomycetia bacterium | reverse complement strand
GGTCTTGGGCCGTCGACGGTGGTTGCTGCGCCTGGCTCGCGGGGGCATGGCGCTTACACTCACGATGCTGATTGCTCTCGCGATCGATTTTCTGATCGTCTGGCTGTGTTCATTCGGTCGCGCCCAGCGTGGTGTGCAGTTGGTAACCCTGGCTGGTTTGGCGCTGTGGGCTTGCCGCCGGTTTGTCTGGCCGGCTTTCGTGGCCCGCGAGACTGACATCGACCTGGCTTTGCTCGTCGAACGTCAGCAGGGAATCGACAGCGATCTGGTCGCCGCCTTGCAATTTGAAACGTCCGCAGCCCCATCGTGGGGATCGATGCAGCTCGAGGACGCCGTCGTCGACTATGTCGCCGACTTCGGAAACAGCCTCAAATTGCATCGGGGACTCACCGGCAACCGGCTGCGCCGCACGGCCCTGGCTCTGGCCGTAACCGCCGTCGTGTTAGCCGTCGGGGTGATCGAATTTCCCGATCACGCCGCTGTGTTTGTTAATCGACTGCTCCTGGGTTCAGCCCATTACCCGACATACACCACGATCACTCGTATCAGCATTAACGAATCTGAGGTTCAAATCGGCGCGCCCGCCGCTGCCGCACCGCGCATTCCGTATGGATCGGCCGTGCGATTTTCGGTCGATGCCAGTGGTGTCTGCCCTGCGTCGGGCTCGATTCGGATCGTGGCCCAGACCGGTGCAGGAGCAACGAGTGTAATGCTCCTCCCCACACAATCGCCAGCCGATCAAACGCCCTCCGATCAATCATCATCTGAGCGCCAGCCACCGGTCGATAGCGCGAAGGCGCCGGCAACGGCGGCTGGTGGTAACGAGCGCGCCACCTACCAGGGTGATTTGCCGCGACTGGTGGCAACGGTGTCCTATCAAGTGTACCTGGGCGACGGCTGGACTGAGCCAGCGTCGATCGAAGTGATTCCGCTGCCAGTCGTGTCGCTCGCGCTCGACCACACTCCGCCGCCGTATGCGGCTCGCCAATCGACAATGCACAGCGACGCCAGTTCCCGCCAGATTTCAGTGATTGAAGGTTCGCAAGTTGTGTTGACCGTGCAGTGCAGCAACAAGCCGCTTGCGAAAGTCGAATTCGTGACGGGTCTGGCGCGCTATCCACTGGAACCGGAAACCGCGGATCGACAGGTATGGAAGCTTCCTGCCGCACAGACTCCATTGACCCGGGTCGTCGCACCGCTTCCATTTGAAGTACAAGTCGTCGACGACGATGGTATGTCTCCCGAACAGCCGCTGCGCGGCCACATTCGCATCGAAACCGACCGGCCCCCGCGAATTGCGGCTGCCGTCGTCACCGAAAAGGTTCTGCCTGGAGCCCATCCTGGAATCGCCTGGGGAGCCGCCGACGATTACGGATTGGCTGAGATTCGGGCGCACAAGCAGCTCACGCGCGGGAACGGCGAAATCGAGCAGTCGGTCGATGTCTTGCAGCAGATTCCTGCCGCAGAACAGCCGCAGCCGATGATTCGCGGACGGGTGGTTCTCGATCTGGCGCCACTCTCGCTCTCCAAGGGGGATCTGTTGCGTGTTACACTTGAGGCGGTCGACTACCGCGGCGATCATCCAGGAATGTCGGCTCAAAGTGAACCGGTTGTATTTCAGGTGACTGACGAAAGCGGGATTCTCGCCGGGCTGGTTGAAGCCGATGAGAAATCCGCGCGCCAATTAGATCAGATCATTCAACGTCAACTCGGGATTGGAGCGGCGAGATGAAGACCGAGAATTTGAAACTGACCGTTGCAAATTGCAGTATACAAATGGGCGATTCCAGGTGCGGCCAGGGGCCGGTTGGTCGTTGTCGCGCAGGCCACGTTCCATTGCGTCAAGCGTTGGCGGCAGTCGTCGGCATCGGCCAGTCGCGAGTCGTGGTTGCCTCGGTCCCGCCGCCTCGTCGCAGCCATTTTTCGATTTGCAATTCTCCCTTTTCATTTTTCAGTTCTATTCGACCGGCGCGTTTCCCGCGCCGCGCCTCGATGCTGCTGTTGCTCTTCGCGCTTGTGTTAGCGTGGCCCGTCGCACCCGCCCACGCAGTCGACAAAGATGCCCTGCGCCGCAAGCAGGACGCCCAGGAGCGGGCCCGGGACATGGCGCGGCAGCTTGTCACGGGGGTTCTCGAAGTTCAGTTAAAGCAACTTGAAGAGAACGGCATGCAAGAATTGCCCCTCTACCGTGAAATCGCTGACATGAAAAAGAATATCGGGAACCTTGTCGACAAAGAAATGGAACGGGCCGTCGAGTTGCTCGTTCATGCTCAGCACGGCACCGAAACCGAACGCGACCAGGCCTTCAGGCAGGCTCGCCAGATGATCCGCGACATCGTCATGCGTCTGTCGGCCGAACGGCAAAACCTGATGCGGCGGCTGAAGTCGGCCCAGCTCAGCGCCCAGGTGAAACGGCTGATCGAACTGCAAACGAAGGTGTGGCAGGCAACCAAGACTCTGCCTGACCAGCCCCCCGCGCAGCAGGAAGCGGTCGCGCTGGGGGCCATCGAAGACCAGGGCGATGTCAAACAGCTCTTTCTGCAACTGGTTGAAACGCTCGCCGATGTCAGCCAATGGGGCGGACCGCTGGGCGCCGGGGCCGCCGACGGTTTGCGGATCCTCAAAGCCGCGTCAGTCGGCATCGAGCTCGATACTGCCAGCAATATGCTCGACGCATTACGCTATTCGGATGCAGCCAAGAGCCAGCAACTGGTCCTTAAGGGCTTGCAACTCCTGCAGGAAAAGCTCGACGACACCCAGGGCCTGCTCGGGGCCGACCGTCAATTGGCACTCTCCCTTGCCCGCGAACTGATCGAAAAACAGCAAAAGCTCCGCGATGACACCCGGAAGGCCGACCTGACACTGCCCGACGCCGAACGTCTCGTGGATCGCCAGGCGACCATCCGTAAAGAGCTCAACAAACTTGCCCTGGCGATTGGCTCGCTCCCCGCCGCCGAACCGTTGCTTGAACAGGCCAAACTGGCGGCCTACGACGCGACCGGCCGGCTCTTCGACGCCCGTCCGCAAGAGGCGCTTGCCGAACAGGGGAAAGTTCTTGGCAATCTAGCCGAGATTGCCGAGAAACTGGCAGGCGCTTCTGATGCCGGCCGCTCAGACAAGAGCTCGACCGAGCTCGCGCAGCAGGTCAACGACCTGCAACAGGCTAAAGCCGACCTCGAACGCATCCGCCAGCAACAAGCCAAAGTCGATCGCGCCGTCGCCGAACATGCCGCCGAAGCTGCCAAAGAAGAGCAGAGTGTCTCGCAGGCCCTGGCCAAAGTCGACGACAATCGAGATTTGCCGAAAGCCGTCGTGTCGCGTCTTGCCTCGGCCGAGCAAGCCGCCGATGTTGCGGCCAAGGCGCTTGAAAAAGGCTCGGCAAAAGCTGCCGATGAATTGCAGCGACAGACTCTGGAAGCCGCCGACCGGGCCATCGAGCGTGCCGCAGCCGAAATCGAAGCGGCCCTCGACGACGCGACACGTAAGGCAACCGGGGTAAAAATCGGCGAGCTGGCCCGGGCTGCCGAAGCGCTCGAACGTGCCTCTGCCGCTGAACGCGATATCGCCAAGGCGGTGCAGAGTGCCGCTGAAAAGGAAGGGCTCGATGCCGCGACCGCTCAGAAGCTCAGTGATCAACAGGCTGAAATTGAATCGATCGCAAACAAAGTCGCGCAAGGAGTCGAAACCAACGCCCGCAACGCGGCAGAATCAGCCCGCGCGGGCGCCCAGGCTGCGGCTAGAGCTCGCGATCAGCTGGCTCAGGCGGCGGCCCAGCCCGGCAGCGCCTCGAAACCTGCCGCCCAACGGGCTCGCGAGTCAGCCAGTTCTGCCAGCGAGAAGCTGGCATCGGCCGCAGCCCAGCTTCGCCAGCAGATCGACAAGGCGGCCGAATCGCTGATCGAGACCAGCACGCAGCAGTTGGCGAAGGTTGCTCCGGTGCGCGAAGCTGTCGATACCGCGCTGTCGCAGGCCGAGGCCCCTGCGAGCGACCACATCGAACGATTGGCGAAGGCCGAACGCGCCGTTCGTGAGGCCCTCGTCGCACAACAGCGCGCCGCGGGCCGCCCCGCCGCCGCCGACGCCATGAACCTAGCAGACAAACTTCGCGATGCGCAAGCCGAACAGGCCCGTGCCGACTTGGCAGCTCAGCAATTGGCCGAAGGAAAAGCCGCATCTCCGCTCGCCATGATCACCAGCGAACAGGCGGTCGGCGAGCAGTCAGCGAAACTGGCGGAAGCGGCGAGCAAACGCCCACAAGCGCAGGCGTCGCGAGCGGCGGGAAAGATTGACTCTCTAACCGAGTCATTGCAGCAGGCCTCGCGCGCCGCTGTTCGCGCCGCCAAGGCCAGCCTCGATGGCAATCAATCTGCTGCCGACGCCGCTCGCGCCGACGCCGCCAAGGCGATTGCGCAGGCCATACAGCAGGCCGCCGCAGAAGCCGCTGACGCCGCCGGCACGCCAGCGGGCAAGCCCGATGCGGCGGCACAAAAGCAGGTCAGTGAAGCCACCAGCGAGGCCGCCAAACACGCGGGGAATGAAGCGCCCGCTGCCTCGCAGTCACTCGCCGCCGCGCAGAAGTCTTCGGGAGAGGCCCTGCAGCAGGCCCAGTCGGGCAGTCCTTCAGAGACCGCTGCCGCACAAGGAAAAACCGCCAGTTCGCTCCAGGAAGCTCATGCAGAGCTGCAGTCGGCCATTAAGAAACTGGCTGCTCAACGCGCCCAGCAAATGGCGAAACAGGCGGCCCAAGCGCGACGGCTGGCAGAACTGGCAGCAGCGGTCGATCCGGGCGCGCTGGCAGCCTTGCGTGAAGCGCAGAGCCGGTCGGAAAAGGCGGCTGATGATAAGGAAGACAGCTCGCCCAAGGCGTCTGACGCGCAGTCGCAGTCGCAAAAGGACGTCGAACGGGCCGCCGCCAATTTGAACGCCCGCCAGCAGCGCATCGAGCGCGACAAGGCAATCGCCGAAGCCGTGCGAGATCTTGCCAAAAACCAGCAGCAGGCCGCCGGACAGATCGCCCAACAAAGTGCCAAACTTCTCGCCGCCGGAAGTGATGACGACCAGAACCTTTCCTCTCCTGCCGGTATCAATCCTGGGCCGGGTAGCCAGGCGCCGCAAGTTCCCGACGGTGATTCGCGGAACAAGCCTCCGCAAGCGGCAAAGCGTCGTGATGCAGCTGAACAGCTCGACAAGGCGCTGCACGATTTTGCAAACGCACAGCGTGCTACGGGAGAGGCCGCAGAAGAACTCGCTAACCAGACGCAGATCGCCAATCCTCAGTTAAAAGAAGCGATGCTGCTGACTTCAAACTTGAACACTGACACTGTGCCAGAGGCAACAGGCGCGTTCGGCAAAGGCTCGCAGAAATTGAACCCGAATGCGCCCGGCACTGAAAAAGGCGCCGGTAAGGGAAAAGGAGCCGGTTCTCCAAAAGGAGACGCCGCTGGAGAAAAGACGGGTTCGTCATCTCCGTCAGAGTCGTCCTCAGGTTCAAAGTCCGGGAAGAATGGCGACGGCAAGAATAAATCGGGTGCGGGAGCAGGCCGAGAGAAAAAAGAGGGGCTCGGCACGGGCTTCATTCCCAATTCGCCCGAAGAGACCGCCAGGATGATGGCCGGTGCCGAAGCGGCCGCAATGGCCGCCGCCGAATTGGGCGAGAATCCACCGAAAGCGGGAGACAACCAAGAACCTGGAGAAGAAAAATCGCCTGGTCCGGGCGAAGGAAAAGCGGGAGAAAAGCCGAGCGGTGGCGGAAGTCAGAAAAAGGGCGAAGGCGCCGGCAATAAGAACGGCGAAGGGGGTGAAAAGAGCGAGGGTGAAGGCGAAGGGAAAAGCCAGGGTGAAGGAAAAGGCAAGGGAGGGGGGAGAGTGAACAAGACCGGAGCTGGCGGAAGCTCGAAGGAAGGCCAATCCCGAATTAATGAACAGCTCAAACAGGGTCTGCCCGAATTCGGCTCGGAACCACCCAAACCAACCGACAGCCGCGCTGGCAGTGCTGGTGCGCGCGACGCCAGCGGCGAAGAACGCGCGCTCGGCCACGAATCGTGGCTTACAAAACTTCCACCCGACCTGCGCAAAGCGATTCGCGCCAAAGCCCAGCGCCCGCCCCCGCGCAGCTACGAAGACAAATTGCAGAAATATTTCGAGAGCATTGATTAGGGATGGTCGGCTTTCCAGCCTGACGCCAGCGACTTTCAAGGACTCACGACCGACAAGCGTGTCAGGATGGAGCGCCTGACATACAGGCGGCGAACACGCGCTGTGCTGCCCGCTCGCCACTGTGGATCGCATCTGGTATTCCAACGCCCTCGTAAGCGTTTCCGGCCAGGGCCAGGTTCAATTGCCCCGCCAGCTCGCGGTTGATCGCTGCCACAAGTTCCTCATGGCCGACGTGATACTGCGGCATCGACCGCAACCAGCGGGCGACGACCGTGAAATCGGGTCGCCAGGTCACTCCCAGAATGCTTTCAAGCTCATGCCGAACGAGCGCTACGAGCTGATCGTCTGCAAGCTGCATCAGTTCGGGTTGCATCGCCCCGCCCACAAACGTCCGCAATTGCACGCCTCCCTCAGGAGCGCGACCAGGAAACTTCCGGCTGGTAAATGACACTGCCAGAATTTTCCGTTTTTCAATCGCCGGCACGACCAGGCCGAAAGCCTCAAGTGGATGCCTGACATCGGCCAGTTGATGTCCCGAAATGACAATGGCCGTTGAAGCGTATTCGATGCGCTGCAGAGCCTCGGCGGCATTCGGAGCAAAGCCTGCAATCATCGCGCCGGCGCGGTACGCGGGAACTGCCAGCACAATGGCATCGAAGCAGTCCTGGGTTCCGCCCGGCCCGTCGATCACGAATCTGCGGCCGTCGGCTGCCGGCGTGATCGACTGCACCTCAGTGTTCAATTGCACGACAGACTTCTGAACTACGTTCTCGATCAGAGCGTCGACAAGCTCAGAAATCCCGTTGGCTGGTGTTGTGAATATTCCGTAGCGGGCGCCGCTAGCCAGCCCGTCATCGTCGTGACTTTGCCGCGATTGTCGCCGCAATGCGCGGATCAGACTGCCGTGCTCGCGTTCCATATCGAGAAACCGTGGCATCGTCGCCCGCAGCGACAACTTCGCGGGGTCGGAGGTGTAGATTCCCCCCACCAACGGCTGCACAAGACGCTCGAGCGCCTCGCGGCCAAAACGCCGCTGCACAAAATTCGCAAGGCTTTCATCAGGCTGGACTGGCCCGCGCGGCAATATGTATTCGAGCGCCATCCGCAATTTTCCGCGCCAACTGAAAATGGGCGAGCACAGCATGGCCCCAAGATCGACCGGAGCGAGCAACTGAAACCCATCGGGAACCGGCAGCGGTCGGCCCCTTCGCAAAACGAGCGAGCGGCGGTAACGGGCGTTCGTAGGAATCAGACGGTCTTCGATTCCCAGGCGTCGGCACAGATCGACTCCCCAGGGTTTATTGGTAATGAACGAATCGGCGCCCAATTCGATGCGATATCCGGCAATGCTCTGCGTGCCGACGACACCTCCCAATCGCGATCGAGACTCGAACAGCACCAGTTCAAGCGGCCGTTTATCGCGGGCCGAAAGTTCGTGCAGGCGATGAGCCGCGGCCAGTCCAGACAGGCCGCCTCCGATTACCGCGACCCTCATGTTTGTGAGCTCGGCCGGGCTAATGACGCTTTCTCCAGAGCCACGCCAGAGTGTCGTCGACGGGATTTCTCAACGTGCCAAACTGACTGAAGGCCACCAGTCGATCAGACTGCGCCAGCAGCAGCATTCCGCCGGCGATCATCAGATTGCCGCCACCATTAAGTCCGTATTGTTCGCTCAGATTGATTTGTCGGCAGACCTCGCCGGTCGCAATCTCCACCAGCCGAATCTCTTCACGTCGGGGCCAATAGATAAGGTCGCCGGCAAGTAATCCATGCCCCCAGGTGGCCGCCTCGGGGTCGGTTCGTCCTTCGCGCCACAACACCTTCCCCGTGTTGGTATCGAGCGCCCAGAGCTGGTCGCCCGCAGAAATCAGCCTTGTCCCGGCGACGCCCAGCAAATGATGTGCTCGGCCATTCAATTCGCGATTCCATTTCAAGACACCCGTCTGGGCATCGAAGGCCAGTATGCGGTCGCCGTCGGTCGGTGCGGCGAAGATTTGTCCGTCATGAAACACGCACGGATTAGGCCCGCGCTGCTGCCGTTTGTTGAATTCCGAAATCGTTTCCGATTCGATCCTCGGATAAGTCGCCACCCAGCGCATTGCTCCGTCGCGGGCATCAAGCGAAGCGATCGCCCCGATATTTGTGCAGTAATAAAGCCGCTCCTCAGACAGGGTCAGCAACTGATGCCGCACATCGTCAACATCTCCCGCGATCGATTCGACGCCGCC